>CALAZQ010000476.1 GCA_937926325.1 uncultured Planctomycetaceae bacterium
CTCAATGAAGCAGCCTGCTCGCGAAACAATCGGCCGCTATTTCGACGACGAACTCACGGCCCAAGAGCTTGAGCAGTTCTCGGCTTGGCTGACAGAATCGCCCGTGCATGCTGCCGAGTTCGCCAGGCAGGCCCGGTTCGAATTTCTGGTGAAGGAAGCTTGGAAGCCGAGGCAGGCGTGTGCGGTTGATGGTGCCATCATCGCAGTAGGCGGGCCTGATGAGCTGCCGGCAGGCGACTCGATCAAGATGGAAGCGGACGGTTGGCAGCCGAAGCCTGCTGCGTCCGGCATGCCAGTTGCGATTGCGATGGCCGTGGCCCTGTTTGTCATGGCTGTTGCCGGGCCGCAGATCTGGTCTGGGTGGAGTTGGACTTCGCAGGTGAGCAAGCAACGCGTGGAATTTGTGCTGAGTGCTGGCGATGGTTTTGCAGGCATTTCTCGTGATTCCACGGAAACCACCGCTTCGGACAGTGAGAAGCTTGGAGAAATTGACGAGGTTGCGCGTGTCACCGGGCTCAAGGGTGTCGTCTGGCTCACCGGGCAGCAGCGGGAACTTGGTGAACGGCTCGCTGCTGGCATGTTGCGGTTTCAGCAGGGAACGGTGCGGATTGTTTTCACCGGTGGGGTGGTGGCCTCGGTCGTTGGCCCGGCGGAACTCCATCTACTCGCCGGCGACCATGCCCGGCTCATTGCCGGAACCTTCGTCGCCTACGCGCCGCCCGGGGCTGAGGGGTTTCGACTGGATACGCCGGGTGCCGAAATCACTGACCTGGGCACAGAGTTCGGTGCATCAGTCGATCGCGAGGGCAACACTGACCTGAGCGTGTTCGACGGATCAGTTCAGCTTGTTGCGAAGGGCGATGGTAACCGAGAGGTTTTTACCCAGGGGCAGGGGGCGACCATTTCAGCAGCAGGGGTGATGCGGCCGCAATTCCTGCTGGCGGCATTTGAAGAGCCACGCGACGCGATCAGCGGCTACAAGATTGTCTGGGAGCCGTTTGGCCCCGGTTCTGCCACCGGTCCGTTCCCGGGGGGTGCGGACGCGGGCTGGCTCGGTCCCTGGCAGATTGAGGCATCACCCGCAACAGAGCAGGCCACGCTGGCAACGGTGACGGACAGCCAGCCATTGCACCCGGGAACAGAATGGTATCTGGAGTTGCTCAGTGCAATGGGCGACGGGCAGCAGATGGTGCGGCTCGAGGCCCGGCGACCGTATGGTTCCGTTGACAGCTTTACGATTGAGGAGCCATACACGATTGAGTGTCTCGTGCGGGTGCAGTCGAACCCATCGATGATGAGTCGGTTCGAGATCGCAGGGTTCATGGGAGCCGCTGCTGAGGAAGACCAGAAGCCTTGCTGGCAGATTGTGGCCGGCCGAGATTCTGCTGCTGGGTCGATTCGCTGGCAGCGACCACCGGAAGACTCAGGCGAGGACGCGGCCCCGGGGCATGCCCTCGATACGCTGGTGGTCGGCTGGTGGGAGCCCTGGCGGGTCTGCGTGGCAGTCGACCCTCCACAAAATCGGTGGCGGTTCATGCTGGCGTCCCCCCGGCAGTCGTGGGCCAGCACTTGGCAGCCACTCAAGACAGTTTCAAGCGTGCCGAGTGAACACCATGAGATCGTCTTTCGGGCAGCTGGGAAAACGCCGCATCGGCTGTCGTTTGCCATCGATGAAGTGAAGATTCGCAACAGGCCGTAGCCGGCGATCGCCGGTAAGGTTTCCAGCAGTTGATTGGCAGTATGAAGAAAAAGGGTGCGTGGTGGGCGGGCCGTCTTGGCTGTGTGGTGGTCTCGCTTTTCTGCGGCTTAGAGGTGGGGCGAGGACTGCCTGCCTATGCTGCTAAGCCAGCTGCTCAGGCCGACTCATTTGCTGTCCAGGCAAGCCCACGGGAGCTGACGCCGGCGATGGCTGAGGAACTTCGCGGCTGTTTCGACTTCTTTTGGAATGAGTGGGTTGCCGACCCTGCCCTGCCAACGTATGGCCTCAACGCAGGTGACTATGTCGGCCTGAAAAAGACGATGCCCCTGGCAATTGAGAGCCAGGGCTTTTACTTCCCGGTCATCGTGCTCGGGGTGGAGCGAGGCTGGATTGAACGAAGCAAAGGTGAAAAACGAGTGCTGGCGGCACTTGACTCGCTGTTGAAGCTCAAGCACTTCCATGGCTTCTTCTATCACTTCATCGACGTTCAGACTGGTGGCCGCGGCTGGCACAGCGACCGGGTTGAGGTCTCCAATATGTCAACGGCGACCATGATCGCCGGCGCCCTGATGGCGGGCGAGTATTTCGGTGGCGAGGTGCGAGAGAAAGCCGGAATGCTCTACTCACGAATTGACTGGAACTGGTTTCTTGATCACCAGCAGCAACATTTCTATTTGGCCTGCCACCCGGAGCAGGCACCCGAGGGAAGACGAGTGGATGGGCGGGGCATGTTCGGCCACTGGGCCGCCTACTCAGAGCATCTGATCATGTACATTTTGGCGGCGGGAGCTCCGGAGCCCGCTCGTGCCACAGACGGGCGGCCGTATGCCGCCATGCGGACACCGATCGGCTCGTACAAGGGCAAGCCTTTTGTCTTCTGTCGGACCGGCTCGGCGTTTGTCTATCAATGGACCCACTGCTTCATCGACTTTCGGCACATGGTCGACGCCGAGGGGAGAAACTGGTTTGAGAATTCCCGTCAGGCGGCCTTGGCGGCCCATCGGTTTGCGATCGATTCCGCGGCAACGGTGAAGGGGCTTGGCCCAAAGTCGTGGGGAATGTCAGCGTGCATGAGCCCGACCCAGGGGTACTCCGGGCATTACGGCTCACTGCCAGCCGATCGAGATTTTCTCGACATGGACGGCACGGTTGCCCCATACGGGCCGCTGGGCTTCGTCGTCTTCACACCCCGGCGTTCCCTCGCGGCCCTCGAGCACATGCGGACCATCCCCGGACTCACCGGCAAGTACGGCCTCTACGATGCCTACAGCTTTCAGACGAAGGCCAAGGATGACCAGCCCTGGGTCGGGAAGTCGTACCTGGCCATCGACAAAGGCATCGTCGCCCTGATGTTTGAGAATTACGCGACCCAGCTTGTCTGGCGGTATCTTCACCGCAGCCCCCATGTGCAGCGGGGGCTGAAGCGGTGTGGCTTTCGGGCAGTTGAGGCGGCGAAGCATGCCCCCTGATCCTTCATTGCGGTAGTGGCCGGATCACGGCGGGGCGTGATAAAACGGATCCCATAAGGATCGCGTGCGGGCGAACATTCGTAACAGAGCGGCTGATTCAAATCGCCCCCGGCAGGTTAAAAACAGAGAGGCTGCTATGGCTGTGAAATGTCGTCAATCGGCGAGCGTTGCTGGATTAACGCTCCTTTGCTGGCTGCTTGCTGTGGTGGCACAGGCTAGCACCCCGAATGTGGTGCTGATTTTCACCGATGATCAGGGCTATGGTGATCTCGGTTGTTTCGGCTCCGAGACGATCCGCACGCCCAACATCGACCGGCTGGCTCGCGAGGGCCGGAAGTTCACCAGCTTCATGGTGGCCTCGCCGGTCTGCACGCCCTCACGGGCGGCGCTGCTGACCGGCTGCTATCCCAAGCGGGTCGGCCTCCATCAGCACGTGCTCTTTCCGACGTCTACGAAGGGCCTCAACCCAGCCGAGCATACGATAGCCGACCACCTCAAGGGGCTCGGTTACGCCACCGCCTGCTTCGGCAAGTGGCACCTGGGCTACCAGCCGGCGGTGCTGCCACGGGCCAATGGCTTCGATGCCTACTTTGGCATTCCCTACTCCAATGACATGAACTATCCCGACAACAAGGGCCGGCCCAAGGGCGGGCCCGACGGGATGGATGCCCTTTGGAACGATCCCGAATCGACGTTGACCAAGTGGCAGACTCCCTTAGTGGAAAACGAAAAGATCGTCGAGCTGCCCGTCGACCAGCGGACCGTCACCCGTCGCTACACGCAGAAGGCGATCGACTTCATCACCGAGCACCGTGACGGGCCGTTCTTTGTCTATCTGCCTCACTCGATGCCGCACATCCCGCTCTATGTGCCCGACGAGGTCCGCGACCCCGATCCGCACCGAGCCTACATCACCACCATCGAGCATATCGACGCCGAGGTGGGCCGGCTGCTCGATTCGCTCGATCAGTTGAAACTGGCGGACAACACCTACGTGATCTACGCCACCGACAACGGCCCCTCGCTGCCCTTCAAACATCATGGCGGGTCAGCCGGGCCGCTGCGGGACGGGAAGGGCTCGACCTTTGAGGGTGGCCAGCGGGTGCCCTGCCTGATTCGGGGGCCCGGCATTCCAGCCGGCACGGTCTGTGGTGCACTGACCGGCACGATCGATGTGCTGCCGACCCTGGCGGCACTCACCGGCAGTGAATTGCCGGCTGAGAAAAAGATTGACGGCTTCGACGTGTCAGGGCTCTGGACGGGCAAGGCCGATCAGTCGCCGCGCAATGAATTTCTCTACTACACCTCGCACGGCGTGCTTGAAGGCATCCGGCAGGGGCCGTGGAAGCTGCTCGTCAAACTGCCGCGGAAGCGGGGCAAGCAGCAGCCTGACGCCGAACCGCAGCTGTTGCTCTTCAACCTTGACCGCGATCTGGGTGAGCAGACAAACCTGGCAGCTGAGCAACCGGAACTGGTTGAGCAATTGCGGCAGCGGATGGGCGAACTCGATGCCGAAATCGAGCGAAACGCCCGGCCGACCTGGACCGCGAGTGGCTGAGGCTGGAGAAGTCTGGGTGGTGTCTGTTCCGTCCGACGATTCCGAGGCACTGTCGGCAAAGGTTTGGTTCGCTGTGAAACTGCTGCTGTTGATCTTTGCCGGGCCGATTGTTGTGTTCGGCCACGCTGCTGCAGAGGCGGCTGAGACCGCAACGCCTGCTGCTGTGTCCCGTGTGCCGACGGCAGCCGACTGGCTCTGCCGGGATTTCTGGCAGACCAGCGGCGGCAAGCCGGCACCCGGCGGCTGGCAGTTCACCGACGGCGAGGTGGCACTCGTGACGCCGGGCAAGGGAGGGAGCATTGTCACGCCGCCACTGCCGCCGGACTTTGAACTCAGTTGGGAGTGGCAGATCGAGCAGGGGGTCAACAGCGGGCTGAAATACCGGGTCCGCCGCTTCGGTCAGGAGTTTTATTTCAACCAGTACCTCGGCCTGGAGTATCAGATTATCGACAGTGCTCCCGGCGACACGTCGAAGGGCTCGACCGCCGCGATCTACGGGCTGGTTGGCCCCGCCGCCGACAAGCCACTCAATCCACCCGGCCAGTGGAACAGTTCCAAAATCATCGCCATCGGTGACCGCATTGAGCACCACCTCAACGGCACGCTCGTAGCGGCTGCCGTGACGGCAGGACCGGCCTGGGAAACCACGGTTGCATTGAGCAAGTTTTCTGGCAGCAGTGACTTCGGCCGCGGCCGTCCGGGCGACCGCGTCATGCTCACCGACCACGGGGGCCGGGTCCGCTACCGCAACTTTCAATTTGTCACCAAGCCTGCGCCACCAGCCGACCCGATCGAGCGGCAGGGACCGTTTCTCGCCAACGCCAGCCGCAATGGCTGGGCCGATCAAAATAGCATCGTGATCTGGACGCGGACGACCCGGCTGCCCGACTTGCTGGCTGCTGGCGAGCCGTTCGTCTCGGTGTCGACCTCCGAAGCGAAACGGTTGTCCCGGCTGACTGACCCCGGGCAACTGCTGGCCCGGCAGTTGCCTCCGGGAGCGAGTCTCGATGCCATGTTCGGTGCCTGTCCGGGCGGCCCGGGCCGGGTGCGGCTGTCGTACTATCCGCAGCAGAAGCGGCACCGCATCAAGCATGCCGAATGGAAGCAGACGGCCGCCGCAGCAGACTACACGGCCCAGTGGAAGCTGGAAGGGCTCACCGCTGACACCCACTATGTCACCGTCATCGAGGCCCAGACACCAGCAGGCGAACCCTCAGCCGTGGTGCTGGGTGGGTTCCGGACAGCACCGCGACGGGGCCAGGCTGAGCCGCTGAGTTTCTGCGTGACCACCTGTCACGACTTTATCCGGCGAGACGACGGCTTGAAGGGGCACAAGATCTACACCGCGATGGGTCGGATGGCCCCTGACTTTGTTGTTCATGCCGGCGACATCGAGTACTACGACAAGCCGGATCCCTGGGCACTGACCAAAGAACTGATGCGGTTCAAGTGGGGCCGGCTCTTCGCCCTGCCGGTCAACCGTGGCTTCTATGGCCGCACCACGAGCTATTTCATCAAGGATGACCACGACACGCTCGCCGATGACTGCTGGCCGGGGCAGACCTATGGGGCGGTCTCCTTTGCTGAGGGCGTGAAGTTGTTCAATGACGAGCAGTTCCCCAGCCGCGATCCGCGGTATGCAAACATTCGCTGGGGTCGTGATCTGGAGATCTGGGTGCTGGAGGGCCGGGACTACCGCAGCCCCAACACGATGCCGGACGGGCCTGAGAAGTCGATCCTGGGGCCGCAGCAGAAGGCCTGGCTGCTCAAGACCCTGAAGAAGTCGGACGCCCGCTTCAAGTTGGTTTTCAGTCCGACGCCCATTGTCGGCCCGGACCGAAAGAACAAGCGGGACAATCATGCCAA
>CALAZQ010000477.1 GCA_937926325.1 uncultured Planctomycetaceae bacterium
AGGTTATTCATCATTACCGTTCCGCTTTCGCCCAGCGGGCCAGTTTGCGGTCGAGCGTCGAGCGTTCGATGCCGAGCAGTCGGGCGGCCTTGGTTTTGTTGCCGCCGGTTGATTCGAGGGTGGCCAGAATATGCCGCTGCTCAACCTCGGCCAGTGTGGCCGGCTCAAACTCGGCGGTGGCCACGGCGATTCTGCCGGTGTCACCCGGTGAGGCGAGGGTGCTCAGTGCCAGGTCAGACACATCGATCAGCGGCGTCGGGGCCAGCACCACCGCCCGCTCGACGCAGTTGCGGAGTTCGCGGATGTTGCCGGGCCAGTGGTAGTCCTGCATGGCAGCCACCGCTGCCGGCGTGAAGCCCTCTATTCGGCGGCCGACTTCACGGGCGAACCGCTCCAGGAAGTGCCCGGCCAGCGGGGCGATGTCGTCCTGCCGCTTGCGGAGCGGTGGCACGGCGATTTCGACAACTCGCAGCCGAAAGTAGAGGTCGCGGCGGAACCCACCGGAAGCGACGGCGTCCTCCAGATGCCGGTTCGTGGCCGCAACGACCCGCACATCGACGGCGATTCTGCCGCTGCCGCCGACACGTTCAAAGTGATGGCCCTCGAGCACCCGGAGAAACTTGGCCTGAATCGTCGGGCTCATCTCGCCGATCTCGTCAAGAAACAGCGTGCCGGTGTCGGCCAGTTCAAATTTGCCCGCCTTCTTCTCCGTGGCACCGGTGAAGGCTCCTTTCTCATGGCCGAACAGTTCACTCTCGAGCAGCGTCTCCGAAAGGGCGGCACAGTTGAGGCAGACGTAGGGGCCCCCGCGGCGGTCACTCGACTCGTGGATCGAGCGGGCGACCAGTTCCTTGCCGGCGCCGCTCTCACCTCGGATCAGCACCGTGGCCTTGGTGCGGGCAACCCGGTGGACCTGATCGGTGATCCCGCGGAGGGCGGCACTCTCGCCGACCATCCGGGTTTCTTCCCCGAGTCGCTCCTTCAGGAGCCGGTTTTCACTGGCGGCATTGGCCAGCCGTGAAGACAGCGTGTCGCGAGTGGAAAGGTTGTCGAAGGCCTGCCCCACGGCATCGCAGACCGCGATGACAAACTCGAGATCGTCGGGCGAGCCATCACCTCCACTGGGCTCGCCGGCAAGGTAGATGCAGCCGATCGGTTTTCCCTCGGAACGAATCGGTGCGACGATCGTGATCGCGGGCGGCTGGTCACCGATCGTTTCAGGGCCCGCCAGAATCGCTTCGTCGGTCGCCAGGACCGTTTCGACGAGGTCGGCCGGAAGATCGGCCAGCTTCAGGTTGGAGGGAACTGCCGCGACACCGTGCAGATCGGTCACCAGGGCCCGATGTTTCCGGGGGGTGCCCGGCTTCGGTAACAAAACCATCCCGCGGCTGGCAGCTGAGCCGAGCATCGCCGATTCGAGGGCTCTGTTGGCGGCGGCGTCGATTTCTCCAGCGCGGCCGAGCGCAAACGCCAGCCGGCAGAGTTCAGCCGCGGCCTGGCCGGCCCGGGGAGCAGTACGGGCCGACTCGCGGATGTCATCCAAAAGCCGGCTGCGGTTGCGGCGGTACCGGATGGTGGAATGCCACTGCTCGATATCGGCCGGCATCTCTCCGGTGATGCCCCCTTCGCTACTGTCGGTGTCGCTCTGGCCGGTCCCGGCATCAGCCGGTGGACTGCCACTGAAAAACTGAATCTCGACGGCACCGATGCAGACGATGTCGCCATCGGCCAGAACCTGGTCGCCGGTGACGGCAGCCCCGCAGACCAGGGTGCCGTTGCGGCTTTCCAGATCACGGATGAACCAGCCGCCGTCTGCCGCCTGACGTAACTCGGCATGGCTCCGGCTGGCCCGCTCATCATGGAGCACCACCCGATTGCCGGGAGCCCGGCCCAGCGTGATCACCTCGCCAGCCTGCAGCCGCACCAGAACCGGTTCGCCGGTCTGCTCCCGGATGAGGATTGTGGCGTCGCCGCTGCCGGCACTGAAATCCTGTTTTCCCATAGCCCTATCATGCCGAATCGACCCGCTCGTCGCGAGCGGGGCCCGGGGTGACCGGCCCGACCGGGGAGGGCCCGCGGTGCTGCGATTCGGTTTTTGCCCGGACAACCGGGTTTGCCCCGGGAACCGGCCTCCGACTAGCATCTCGGCGAGTGCGTGGCCGGGAGCAGACAGGTGTCTGCCCGCAGCCTACGTGGCGGTGGCGGGATCCGGATGCAGGGTTCCCAAACGCGGAGACGAGGTGCCTTCATGATCTGCCGGATGCTCTCTCAGATGCCAGTCGTGATCACCCGGGCTGTCCGGGCCGTGCGGCTGCCGACTTTGCTGCTCAGCCTGGCGATGGCCGCGGCGACCGTGCCTGCCTTTGGACAGGCAGGCGGCGGGCTTGGGGCTCAGGCGGTGGGGGGCATCTCGATCGATGCTGACGGGATTATTCGCAACCTCGACCCTCGAGCCCTCCAAGAGTTGGCGGTCGCCCGGCGGCAGGTACTCGCCGACAAGCCGCTGGGGGCCGAAGGCCGCCGCGACCTGCAAAAGGTGTCGCTGCGGCGGATCGTCGCCGCGGTCGAGGCGGCAGCTGCCGAAGGCAGCCAGGTGCCGACCGATGTGCTGACCCTGGGTGGTCTCGAACGCATTGAATATGTCTTTGTCGATCCGGACGCCCGCGACCTGGTGCTGGCCGGCCCGGGGGATGCCGCCGTGATCGATGCCGCCGGCAACCTGGTTGCCGCAGGCAGTGGCCGGCCGCTGCTGTTGCTCGAAGACCTGGTCGTGGCCCTCCGGGCCATCGATGCCGCCCGGATGGGCGGCATGCGGTGCTCGATCGACCCGACTCCGGAAGGCATCGCGCAGCTGCAGGCGTTGCTCGGGAACATCCAGTCACTCACCAACCCTCAGGCCACCTTCAGGCAGATGGAAGAGGCCCTTGGACCGCAGCAGATCACGGTCGGCGGTGTTCCTACCGACAGCCATTTTGCCCAGGTACTGGTCGCAGCCGACTATCGGATGAAGCGAATTGCAATGGGCCTGGAACCAGCGGGCCTGCGGGGCCTGCCGAGTTATCTTTCCATGGTGCCGGCCGGTGCCGGTTCGATGTTGCCCCGCTTCTGGCTGGAGGCCCGCTATGACCCAATCGCCCGGGATCCTGATGAGCTGGCCTGGAAGCTCGCCGGCCGCAAGCTGGTCTGCCTGACTGAGAGTGACCTGCTGGCCCGCGAAGGGCTCGCGCGTGGCCGGGGCCGCTCCGATGCCATGGCGAAACGCTGGTGCGAGCTGATGACGAAACACTATGACGACCTGGCGGCCCGGCAGCCGGTCTTTGCAGAACTGGCCAACTGCATCGACATCGCGGTGGTAGCGGCATTGATCGACAGCCGGCAGCTGGCCGACCAGGCCGGGCTCGACCTCAGCCCGCTGCTCGACGAAGCAAGCCTCGCCCTGCCGGTTTACGCGGTGCCGAGGCAAGTGCCGACCGTCGCCAGCGGCATCAAAAAGGGGAACCGCTGGGTGCTCAGTGCCTCCGGCGGTGTTCAATTCCAGCCCTGGGCCTTTGTCGACACCACGGCGGAGGCAGCCGACGTCGGCAAGCAGCGAACGCTCGCCCTGGCCAGCCGCCC
>CALAZQ010000478.1 GCA_937926325.1 uncultured Planctomycetaceae bacterium
ACGTGAACGACCGCCCGAATCCGCAGGGGCTGGCTGGCCAGTGGAGCCAGCGTCGCTGCCTCGCGAACGTCTTCGAGGGCGGCCTGCGGATCGCGATTTTCCAGCCGCAGCAAGGCCCGCATGCAGAGCAGATCGGGATGGTCCCCATGCCAGCTGATCGCCCGGCTGAGGTGGCCAACCGCACCCGCTACATCGTCGGCCGCCTGGCAGGCATAGGCCTGTTCGAGTGACCAGTTCACGACGGCGGCACGAATCGTCGGCAGAATCTGCGGCCCCAGCAGTCCTGGCACAACAACCCCGAGCAGGATCGCCAGCACCACCAGCCGCTTCCGCCAGCCCGGCCGACCGCGACGCCGTTCTGCCGGCCGCGGCGGCTCGGGGGCCGGCAGGTCAGATTCGGCCGCCGCGGCATCGGGCGGCTCGAACTCAGCCGGAATTGGAAAGCCGTCGCGGTCGTATCGCATCATCGATCCCTGGCGGCACAAGAGGCAGCAGCAAACCGGTCAGTCGCCGACTCCATGGTAGCACGGGTGGCAGGGTTATTGGGCGGCGGGATCCCTGCCGGGGTTTGACCCTCCCGGCGGGCCGGCGTAGGCTCCAACGGGCGGTGATGGCACCTTCACAGCCATCGCAGCGTGGTTCTCATCCGCGTGGAGGAAACGCGACCAATGCCGCTCTTCGAGATCGAAACCGAAGCCCACATCATCATCTCGTGGGCGGACGACGAGACGACGGCAACCGCGGTCGTCTCGGACGCTTATCCACAGGAAAAAATCCTGCGGCTCACCCGGCGGCCGCGGGATACCTGGGTGATTTCGAAGTCAGCCCTGGGCCTGCTGCCAAACGCCTCCGAGCCAGAACCGCAGCGTCCCTGCGACACGGCCCGCGAATGCCTGGCCCGTGCTTCGGGCGACAAACTCCATGCCATCCGGCTCTACATGCATGAGACCGGCGACGATCTCGACCGGGCCCGCAAGGTGATCGAGTCGAATATGGTCATGGGCTGGTAGCCGGCCCGGTACCGGCGGGAAGCCCACCGGGCAACGCCTGCGGCGAAACACCGGCGGCATTGATCTGAGCCTCAAATGAGGCCGGTGACACATCGGCAGGAGCGAACGACTGCGAAGCGGCGGGGTTCGCGGTTGCCCCGCGGCCGGCGTAAATCGGCTCGGTGGTCCGATAACTCGACGTGCCGCCGGGTCGGTAGCCGGGATCCCGTCGGCGAGAAGAGGGCGGAGGAGCCGGCAACCGGGGTGACCGGGAGGGTGCAACCGGCTCGCTGGGAATCGCCTCCGGCAACTCAGAGCCTCTGGGAAAAGCCGCAGGTTGGGCCGCACCGCCGGAAAACCCACTACCCGCTCCGGGCGGCTCTGACGGTTCACCACCGGTAAAGGCGGAGCCTGAAGTCCGGCCGTACCGACTCTGGGAAACGGTCGGGGCTGCGTCCGGGCGGTCTGGCAGCATCGGGGCGACGGGAGCCGTGACTGCCGGCGGGCTGCTAAATCGGCTGCCACCACCGGAATAGCCCGCTGCGGCGGGGGCTTCGGCCACCCGCTGGTCGGCAACCGCAGCATAGCGGCTGCCTGCCGCCGGTGCCGCACCAGCCAGCCCGGACGGAGTCGATGGCGAACCGAAGCGACTCGAGGGCTGCGGCAGCATCGGGGCTGACTCCTCCCGCTGGGCCGGTCCCGCAGGCGGCGGTGCCGCTGCCGTGGCAGCGGACGAGGCGACCGAGGGAATGGTCTGATAGGGCCCGACCTGAGGGGCGACGCCGGTTTCTGGCGTGCTGGCCGCGATCGCGGACGGGCCGGCGGGCGGTGTCATGGTTGGCTGGGCGGGAACCGCAGCGGCCGGGGGCGGCGTCATCCCGTAGGTGACCGGCGGTTGGGCTGTCTTGGCCACGGTCCCGGTTGCTGGCGGAAGCTGTCCCGCGGCAGGGGCATCGCCGGCTGCGAGCGCGTAGCTTTCCGGGGTGGCGGTGGTCGGATAGGGCGTGGCGGTGGCCGAGGGCTTGGTGATGTCACCCTCAAACGGCGGTGCATCGGCGAGGGTGGCAGGGTCGGGCCCCCCCATGCCGAAGGCCCACCAGGAATTTCCCATCGATGATCCACTCTTACAGCCGGCGGTCGCTAGCGTCAGCACCACCGGCAGGGCGAGGCAGGCGGCGAACCGACAGCCAGAGCCGCTCCAGCTTCTGACGCGGGCTTGGTTCGCGGTGGTGGTCATCCCGGCTGGCGTCTGCATCGATTCCTCTCCCGGTCATAGCGGTCAGGCACGTGGTGCGGGGAATAGGAATTCTTTCGGCAGAATGTCAACGCCAGCCTTTGCGTAATCTGCCCGAACAGCAAAAAAAAACGCCGGGGTGGCCTCGGCCATACCCCGGCGAAGAGCTCGGCAGATGTGAGACGAGTCGAAATGACGACTATTTTTTAGCTGCGGCGAACCGCTTTCCGATCACGTCCCAGTCGACGACGTTGTAAAACGCGGCGACGTAGTCGGCCCGGCGATTCTGGTAAAGCAGGTAATAGGCGTGTTCCCAGACATCGACTCCGAGCAGTGGCGTGTTACCGTGCATCAGCGGGCTGTCCTGATTGGCGGTGCTTTCGATCAGCAGCTTGCCCTGAGGATCGAGCGACAGCCAGGCCCAGCCGCTGCCGAAGCGGCCCATGGCGGCCTTGGTAAAGGCCTCCTGGAAGGTGGCGTAACTGCCAAAGACCGAACCGATGGCGGTCGCGAGTTCACCGGCCGGTTCACCTCCCTTGCCGCCACCCAGCGATTCCCAGAACAGGGAGTGATTGGCATGGCCGCCCCCATTGTTGCGGACGGCGGTACGAATCGCCTCAGGCACCTGCTCGAGGTCGCTGATCAGTTTGTCCACCGGCAGGTCGGCCAGCGGGCTGCCCTCGAGGGCCTTGTTGACATTGGCAACGTAGGCGGCGTGATGCTTGTCGTGATGGATCTCCATCGTCCGGGCATCGATATGCGGCTCGAGGGCGTCAAAGGAGTAGGGCAGGGGGGGGAGGGTGTAGGCCATGAATCGACGTCTCCGCGTGGGTGAGTGAGCAGCAATCGGCAATCAGCGATCCGGCGCCGGCCGCCGGGTCCGAGCCGGATGGTACCCCAGCCCGCGGGTGACGGGCAAACCCGCGGCGTTTTCCGCCGGGCTCCTCCGCCGCGGGTGATAGCGGCTGTTCCGGTCGCACCGAAGCGGGAAAGAAATCGCAGCCAGGCCTGGCCGGGTGCCGATCGCACAAGCGGGTCTGAAGTGGCTGAAGGGATGCAGCAGCGATGGCAGGGAACAGAATGTTCGGTCGCAGTCAGCGGCGGCGGCTGGCCGCGGCACTGGCAGCGGATGACGAACAGCCAATCGCGACGGCCGCAAGGCCCGGCAGTCCGGCCGTGCCGACCACCAGCCGCGGTGATTTGCTGCCCGCCGCCCAACGGCAACTGGCGGCTCTCGTGCCGACTCGGGCCTTGTCACTGACCGGCTGCTGCTTGGCGATTGGTCTGCTGATCGGGCTGGCTGGCGGCGGCGATACGGCCCGGCTGATCTTCAACCATGAACTGATCCCCGAGTCTGAACGTTTTGCCGCCAGCCTGCAGCATGTCCGCAGCGGCCTGAGTCTGCAGGGACGGGGAACCCTGGCCGGCTGGCTGACGCAGGTTTTTCTGCTGCTCGCCGCTGCCGCTGCCTTGGTCGTTCGTTCGGTTCAGCGTCACCGCCAGGATGAATTCAGCGGCCGGTTCCGGGCCTGGGGCTGGCTGGCGGTGATCTGGCTGGTGGCCGCCGCCGCCACAGCGATGCCACTGGGCCCGGCCGTCGCCGCCACACTTGTCACCCTCACCGAGACCCCGTTCGGTCCACACGGCCTCGGCTGGTGGCTTGCCTGCGGCTCTGCGGGCCTGCTGGTGACGGTTCCCTGGGCGGTGCTGCGGATGCGGGAACGGCTACCGACCGCCGCCACGCTCAGCCTCGGCCTGCTGGCCTGGGCGGCCGGCGTGGGCAGCCTCTGGTTTTCAGCCGCCGACCCCCGGCTGCCGCTGCTGGCAACGGCGGCCTGGCTGGTCGGCAGCGGGCTGATCCTGCTGGCGATGCTGCTGGCGGTTCGCAGCAGCCTGCGGGAGATCGACGGCCTTTGCCCCCAGCCGCGGCTGCGGCAGCCCAACAAGCGGCGGCAGAAGCAGGCGGCCC
>CALAZQ010000479.1 GCA_937926325.1 uncultured Planctomycetaceae bacterium
AGCTCGGCAAACTCCAGATCACCCGGGCCAGCCATGTTGAGCCAGATGCCGACGGGTTCTGGTGGGCTGACATGGGGCCTGTTGATGGGCCGGTATTGGGGCCGTACAGCAGCAGGTCGGCAGCATTGGCGGCGGAGCGGCAATGGCTTACGCACACTACGCACACGCTCAAGCGTTGATGCGGATGCTGCGACGAATCTGTGGGACGTGAAGGTGGAGATGGAAAGCTAGAAGGGCAAAAGCACCCCGGCTATTCAGCCTGCCAAAAATTGGATGCACGAAGCTCCCGCGACCGGTCAGTGCGTACGCCTGTGGCAGATCTATGACTCGGGAAGCCAGGTCACGGAACCGTGGCATGACCTCAGGGCCGCAATCGGCGGGGTGATCGAATCGACTGATGTCTCCGATGTCTGGATTCCGGCCCGCCTCAAGTTGCGGGATGAGCGCAAGCATTGCCTCATGGACCCCGTTGACATGATCGACCGTCATGTACGCGGACCAACTTCGCATCACTGGCGTGATCCCTGGCGACGCGGATATCGGGCGGCGACCAACTAGGGCTGCTTCAGATCCCGTTCCGATCAAGTCTTCGATCGCATCCGAAGCTGCCCGGAACTGACGCTGATTCGTCTGGATTGAACGGCTGCCGTAGCCAGCCCAGAGTAGGAACCGGGCAGTCATGTTTTCGAACATCGGTCCAATACTCCCGCGACGATTGTGGCTGGCCCCTACGACCGATCCGGGAAACTGGGATGTTGGTCGGGCGAGATGAGAGGCTTGCCGGTCAGCCAAGAATGACTGCTGTTCCGCTCACCGACACCATCAGCATGCCGTTGTTCTGGCCCAACACCTCGTAGTCGATATCGATACCGACCACGGCGTTTGCACCCAAATCCACCGCCCGATCCGCCAGTTCCTGCATGGCGATGTCGCGTGCCCTCTGCAGTTCCCGTTCGTAGGTGCCGGAGCGGCCACCGACGAGATCGCGAATGCCGGCGAAGAGATCCTTAAATAGGTTTGCCCCCAGGATTGCCTCACCGGCTACCACCCCGAGGTATTGCTCGATTTTCTGGCCATCGACCGAGGGTGTTGTCGTCAGAAGCATGGCTAGCCCCGTCCATGGTTTTGGGAAAAGTCGGAAATTCGACTGCCCATCACTCTACCGGCCGACCGCTCTCCACCCAGTGCGGAATGGCTGAAAAGCCGGTTATTTCCCGTCTTCCCGCCTGCTGCTGTGGCCGGCGGGTTGTCTTGTTCCCCCGTGCCCGACCCCTGATTTCCCATTTTTGAAAAAGTGGGAAATGGGAAATGGGACAGCAGATCCGGCCGGCAAATACCTGTTTCGGCCGTGTTTTGCTGCAATTCCGGGCTTCGTTTCCCAGTTTCCCACTTTTCAAAAAGTGGGAACCGCCTGCGTCCCCCGTAAAGCCCGCTGTTCTGGCGGGTTTTGTCTGTCCCTTGTCCCAATCCCGTCCCCTCTGTGTTTCGTTTCCAGTTCTTCCCCCCAAGGAAATTTCCCATGTCTGACCTCGATCTGTTCGACGCTGTTGCCATCAAGACCGGCGAAGACACCAGCGAAATCCGTCGTCGTGGCTTTCTGCTGGATGACCCGACTGACGCTGGCCTTGATCATGACCCCGACTGCCTCTTTGACCTGATCGACCTGCCTGAAACCGGCACCGTCGATTGGGATGAGGTGCTTGCCGGCCAGTCATTCCGGGAGCCGTTCTATACCCGGACGCTGAAAGCCCGCCGTAAGAGCCGGGCGAACACCAGCGGCAAGACCGGCGGCAAGACCAGCAGCGGCAAAAAGCAGGTGGCTCGCGCTGCCTGATTGGCCTGCTGGTTGTCTTTACGTGAGACATGAGCCTGCCGACGCGTAGCAGGCCTTTTCAATCAAAGTGACGGGCGTGGAGTGTGGTGGAGGTGCTCAAGCCTCGCTGCCCCCACGCCCGTCGCTTTTTGCTGCTTTTCTTGGGCGTTTGCGGCGGCGGTGATTTCGCCGCCACCGTCCAGACCAGCTCAATGGCGGCGGATCTGGATCTGGATCTGTTTCGGCCGCCTTGTCCCGTCACGCATTTCACCATCACCACCATTCCCCTACAGCGAGACCCCCTCAATATGCTCAAACTCAACGTCGGAACCAACAGAAAGATCGGCCAGCCTGATTACGGCTCGGCTGGCGCTTCGTGCAATCTGGAAGTCGAGCTGGATACGGCTCTGTTCCATGATCTCGACGGCTTGCAGCAGGTTGTCCAGAGAGCCTACGCCGCCTGCAACCAAGCCGTGAATGACGAACTAAGCCGGCTGTCTGTCTCGGCGTCGGCGTCGGCTTCTTCTTTGTCGCGATCTTCTTCGTCAGGCAGCAATGGCCACCAGCATTGCGATCAGCACCAGCACCAGCCCCAACTTCATCATGCCGCCACTCCAGTTCATGAAGTCAGCATCAGCCCGGTTATCCATGGCGCTCGGTTCACTCCTGCCATGCCCCCTGCTGCTGGTTTTCATGCTTCTGGTCTTCATGCTTCTGCCGTCGATCATGCCCAGCCCAACGGCAACACCAGCGCCAACACTAGAAACAGCAGCGGCAATATCCCGAGCCCCCGTCCTGCCACCACATCACAGGTCAGGGCTATTCGGGCTATCTGTGGGCGGCAAAAGATAGACCTCACGAATCTGCTGCGGGAACGATACGGCCTGCAAAGCGCCGATCAGTTGGGCATTCGGCAGGCAAGCGACCTGATCGACGAACTGAAGAATGCGAGAGAAGACGGCGGCAATAACGCGAGCACCCCAAACCCGAACGGCAATGGCCACTACGCAGGCTCTCTCAATGGAGGTGCCCGATGATTGCCGGTACTGGTATTGGCACTTGTCGCGGCACTGGGGTTGGCCTTGATGTTGGTCCCGGTGCCGCTGCTGAAACCAAATCGCTCGCAAAAAGCCCGCCGCCAGATCTCGCACCTAGGACACCGGCAGGCACAACTTCAAGCAATCCGGCCAACGATACTGCCCTGAAACTCACTGGCCGGGACTATATCTCGTGGTCTGCGATTTCAACGTTTAGGACATGCCCGCTGAAATACAAGTTCCGCTATATCGACGGCCTGGAAGAAGAAACTGTCTCTAGTGCCCTGGTATTTGGCACGGGCATCCACACAGCGATAGAGCAGCACTTTCAGGCAAATTTAGCCGGCGAGAAGCAGCCCACACTCGACCAGCTCATGTTTGCGTATCGAAGTGCCTGGCTGCCGCATGAGCCCGAGCAGGTTTCATTTGGGAGCAGAGAGACCCGCGAAAGCCTTGATGATCTGGCCGGACGAATGCTGACGGCTTTTTTGGCCAGTAAGCATGCCGGCGTAAATGGTCGGGTGCTGGGTGTCGAAGAAGAGATTCGCGGCAAGTTAGTCGAAGGTGTGCCCGATCTCTATGGCCGGGTTGATCTGCTGACTGAAGACCGGGATGCACTGGCCATCACTGACATCAAGACTTCACGTGGCAAATGGAGCCCGGAGCAGGTCGAAGATAGCGGCGAGCAACTGATGCTGTACTCGAAGTTGGCCAGCGAGATTAGCCCAGGCAAGAAGATCCTGACGCGGTTTCTGGTGCTGACGAAAACCAAAGAACCTGTCGTCGAAGAGCATGTCAGGGAAGTCGAACTAGGGAATCTGCAGCGTACACTCGCCGGCTTTGAACGAGTCTGGCGGGCAATTGAAAGCGGCGTGTTCTATCCGGCCCCCTCTGTCATGGCCTGCGCTGGCTGTGGCTATCGGGAAGCGTGCAGGGCGTGGTCAGGATAGAGCGGGCGAGAAAGAGCGGTCAGGGTCGTTGCAAAACACCTTGGCCGCTTTTTTTAGGTATTGGGGGGTGGGGGCGTGTCTTCACCGCTGGCCCCGGTCCTGAAC
>CALAZQ010000480.1 GCA_937926325.1 uncultured Planctomycetaceae bacterium
CATCAGCCGCACGGCAGCCACTGCCGTGAAGGCCAGCAGCAGGGTGTCAAACAACTTTTGGGGCAGCCGCCGCACCACCAGCAGGCCGAAGACCAGCCCGGCGACCACGCAGGGGGCCAGCACCAGATCGATGAGCAGGCTGTCACGGTCGATCAGGCCAAGACTTGCACTGAAAGGCAGCTTGCCGATGTTGAGTACGAAGAAGAACCAGGCCCCCGTCGCCACCAGCCGCAGCTTTGGCAGGCTGACGGACAACAGATAGAGGGCGATCACCGGCCCAGCCGCATTGGCCAGCATCGTGGTGACGCCCCCGAGCACGCCCATCGACCAGGCGAAGGTGTGCGTGTGCGGCACGCTGGCGAACAGGTCGGCCCGCCACATGCGGGCCAGTTGGCCGCCGCAGAGCAGCAGGATGATGGTGCCGATCAGCGGCCGAAAGGCAGCCTCGTCGAGTCGGCCGAGCAGAGCCCAGCCGACGACCACACCGACCACTGCCGGCGGCAGCAGCCGCAGCACGTACCGCCAGTCGACCTCCCGGCCGACCAGCCAGACCGCGCAGCAGTCGCCCACAATCAGCAGCGGCAGCAGCACCCCGGTTGAGGCTTTTGCACCGAACACATGGGCAAAGATCAGCACATGCACCAGGCTCACCCCGGCTAGGCCGCTCTTGGAGATACCCACCCCCGCCGCCCCGACGGCCAGCAGCAACCAGGACATCAGCGGGAGGTCAGGCATCGGCGAAGCGGGGGGTGGCTGGAGGAAATACCCTCCGGAGGCGACTGGTTTGTGTCCGTTGACCGCTCGACAGTAATGTATCGCGAAGAAGTTCCCTACCACCCCCGAAGAAGTACCGATGCGACTCGTGAATCTGCTCTGTGGCCCCCAGCCTCGTATCTGCGGCCTGCTGGTGGCCGGGTTTCTTCTCACCGCCTGGCCGCTTGTCGCCTCTGCTGCTGACACGGCTCCGGCCGAGCAGTCGGCGGCAGCAGAGCAGCCAGCGAAGCCAGATGCTGGCGGCAAGCCAGACGCTAGCGCTAAACCAGATCCGCTGATTTCTCATGAGCATCTGAACCTCAGCCTGCGGCCGCTCACCGCCGATGAGCTGGCGGAAGAGGCAGCCCGTTGGCGGGACCGGCTGCAGGAAAAGGTGGCTGAGATCAGTGCCCTGCGGATGGGAAAAGACAGCGACGCTGCGGCAGCCCCCGGCTCGGCCCTTGCCAGACTTCAAGAAGAGCGGACGACGCTTGTCGATCGGCTGCGGCTGGTCCTCGACGAATGGGAGCGGAAGGGGGGCGACCCGAAGGAGTACCGGCTGTACGCGACCGCCGTCAGCGGCATTGAAGTCGACGTCAAGGATGCCGGGGCCACGCTGCAGTTTCTGAAGGACTGGCTGCTCTCGTCCCAGGGTGGCCTGCGCTGGGCAGTGAACATCGTCACCTTCCTCGCCATCCTCTTTGCATCCTGGGTGCTTTCGAAGGTGCTCAGTAGTCTGACCGGCAAGGCCCTCTCCCGGGTCAAGGGAGCGTCGACATTGCTTCGCAGCTTCGCCGTCAACTTTGTCCGGCAGGCGACGCTGATCATTGGCCTGGTAATGTCCCTTTCAGCCCTCGAGATCAACACCAGCCCGCTGCTGGCTCTGATCGGTGGGGCCGCCTTCGTGATCGGCCTCGCGCTGCAGGGGACGCTTTCAAACTTTGCCCAGGGGCTGTTGATCCTCGCCTATCGGCCGTTTGACGTTGGCGACTGCATCGATGCCGCCGGCGTCAGCGGCATCGTCGACTCGATGAACATGCTCTCGACCACGATCCGCACCTTCGACAACAAGCTGATGATCGTTCCCAACGGCAAGATCGGCGGCGACACCATCACCAACGCCACCGCCAGTGAAACCCGCCGTGTCGACATGACGTTTGGTATTGGCTACGGCGATGATGCCGCCCAGGCGCAGGCAATTCTCGAGCGGATCGTCACTGGCCACCCATTGGTGCTGAAGGATCCGGCCCCGGTGATCCGGCTGAACGAACTGGCCGATTCCTCGGTCAACTTCATCGTCCGCCCCTGGTCGAAGACGGGCGACTACTGGACGATCTATTGGGAAGTCACCGCAGCGGTCAAACGCGAGTTTGACGCCGCCGGCATTTCGATTCCCTACCCCCAGCAGGATGTGCATGTCTATCAGGCTGGTGC
>CALAZQ010000481.1 GCA_937926325.1 uncultured Planctomycetaceae bacterium
CGTCAGCCCCTTGGCCATCAGCTCGCGGCTCCGCTTCCAGACGCGGCGAAAGTAATCGCGATGCCCCCAGAGGCAACTCTGCCAGTCGACGCCCGGATCCCGCAGCGTGAAGCGGTTGAAGTCGGTGTGGGGCATCGTGTTGTCGTAATAGATGCCGACGCCCCGCTTCATCCATTCATCGGCATAGTAGACGGCGAAGTCCCGCCAGCTCTCCTGATTGGCGGTACGGGCCTCCGGCCCCCAGCCGCGGCTGTCGGGATAGGGCTTGCCCTCGAAGTTGAACTTGCGAAAGCGACACCAGCTGCCGAGGTCCCACTCGTCCATGTATTCGTAGGTCTCGGGATGCAGGCCGCTGGTCTGAAACTCCTCGTAATAGACGGTGATGCCGTTGGGACTTCGCCGGGATCGGGAGGCGAATCCCAGCACGTTTTTCAGCCAGTCTTCACGGCCCAGCACCTTGATGCCGGGAAACTGCCGCTGCGTATCGAGCGTCTCAAAAAACTCTTTGAAGGGCCCCTTCCAGACGTTTTTGTTGACCTCGGGATCGCGGGCCGACACGATCTTCTCAACAATCCGCCAGTCTTTCGGATCGGGGTAGTGGGAGGCACAGTTGTAGCCGCCCCAGACCACCACGCTCATGCCGCCCCCACCGGGCACCGCGTAGCCCCGCCAGCCATCCATCATCGGCTTGGTCGGGCTGCCCTGCAGGCCAAACACAAAGGTCCGCGGGGCGTCGAGCGTCACCGGCTGCTGAATCAGCTCGACGTGGAGCACGACCTTGCCCGGCTCGATCCGCAGCCGCTGGATGCCCCGCTGGCCGTCGGTCTCGTACCCGGCGGTGTGGTCACCAAACCATGCCAGGCCCCGCTCCTCGGCCCCGAGCCAGACATAAGGAGTGAAGTTCCAGAACTCACTGCCCCAGTGCATCTGCTGGCGGCCGTCCCAGACCTCATATTCATCCGGCGGTGGCCCGTCGAAGGCCGCCACCTCAAAGCGAGCCGGCCGCCACGGCTGATTGATCCAGGTGATCGTGCCACCGCGGGGCACGTGGCCGGCATAGTTGTGCCGCATCGAGTTGAGGCCGACCATGTGGCAGAGCGGAGCCTCCGATTCCTTCAGGGCCATCCGCAGCCACGCCCGGCGGATCGCCACCTTCTTTCCGCCTGTGGCGTCCGGCCCGAGCTGCATCTCCACCTTCGCGCAGCCGTCTTCCTCGATCGTGACCCGGCTCTCGAGACCGAGGCCGTCGCCCCGGGCAGCGCACTCAAAGACGGCCGTGCCGGGATGGGTGGCCCGGCCGGCGACACCCCCGGCCCGCCCGGCAGGCTTCCATTCCACCTGCCGGCCATCGGCCAGCTCGACCACCAGCCGCATCGGCTCGGCGAGCAGTTCGCGGTCTTTGGCGACCACGCGCTCGAAGAGCCCCTGCGGATTGAGTGTGTAGCGGCGGTCGACGACGGCGACCGTGCGGCCCTCCAGCTCGACCGGCGTGAACGGGGCGAAGACATCGTGGATCTCGCCGATGTCGTTGCCTTCAAACTCGAAGAAGGTGCGGGTGAAGGGGCGATTGGACCTGATCACGCGGCCGCCGCCGAGGTCGTACTCGACCCGGTAGGTGCCCTTGGCAAGCGCGGGCAGCGTGAAGCGGCCGTAGCCTCGGCCCGCCGCGTCAAGCGGGATCGAATGCGTAAAGACGGCGTCGCCCCCCCTTGGCCGGCCAGCCCAGGGCTCGGTCGAGCGACAAAAAGAGCTGCAGAGCGCCGCCGTGCCAGAGGGTCTCGAGCCGCTGGGCGGGGTCGACCGCGTTGCGTAGCGGGTGGGGATCACCGACACGGGCGGCGATGTAGAGGGCCGTGGGATCGTAGAGCATCCAGCCTTCGAGCCAGTCGGGCCCCGAGCCGTCGGCTGCCCGGGTGGCGCGAAACGCCGGCTCGCTCGGCCACTCGTCGAGTTGGCCATCGACCGTGACCGGCCCGTTGGTTCGCGGGATCGAGATCGCCCCGACCCGCGGCCGGCCAAACGAACGAAAGAAGCTGGCGGTGCCCGGGGTGGCCCGTCGCGCCGGGCGCGGCGGGCAGCCTCCGCAGGAACCGGCCGGCGTCAAAGGCAAGCGTCTTGTCATTGAGCGGCTCAGCCGCAGACAGCCGTACCGAAGCTCGAGCAACTGTCGCTGGGGCAGCGGCAGCTGGGCCAGACAGGACTGCAGGGCATCCCGGCGCGGATCGACCTGGTCACGGACCAGGTCGAAATCAGCCGCCAGAGTTTCCAGCGTATCAGTCGAAAAGAGCAGCCGGCTTCGTTTTTGCTTCTTGCAGTGGGTGAGCACCTGGTAGCGGGCGACAGCGCTCGACCAGGCCCAAAAATCGGTTCCCGGCCGGAATTCTGCGGCCTTCTTGATCAGCAGCACGTTCGTATCCTGCCAGACATCCTCGACATCTTTGGGGTCAAACAGCAGGCAGCGAATGAGCCCCTTGAGCCGGCTCTGGTGGGCCGTCAGTTCGCGGACGAATCCTTCTGTCGGCCCCGCCGAATGGCCCGATGACCCGGCCTGGACATCCCGCTGCTCCCGATCCATCAGCCCTCCGTCCAGCGGATCTGCCCGTGGGGTCGGCCTGAGGACGAAGCCCATCCGGCAGCCACCATCCGCAGGTTGGCTGCCCCCATCACAAATAAACGACTCGACGCCTAAAGGAATGGCGCGAAAGCGGCGAATGTCAACGAGCGGTCAGGTTCGACTTGCCGAAACAACTCCTCCACTGCTATTTACAGTGGCATGGTGCCCGAAAAAAGCTGCTGTTTCATCCGATTCCTGCGTCTGTTTGCCCATCAGACGAAGCCCGCGCGGCTGGCCGTCTTCATCCACAGCCTGCTCGCTGGGCTGGGGCTGCTACTGTCCGGCCCGGACGCAGCGGCGATCGAGCCGGGCATGCCCAATCCGCCGGCCCGCCCCACCAGGGTGCGGTGTGGGCTGATGATTCTCGACGTGGTCGGGGTGAACGACGTCGATGAAACCTTCGAGGCCGAAATTGCCCTCGTCGCCAGCTGGCACGACCCCCGGCTGGCCTTCGACCCCGAGGCCGAGGGGACCGACCAGAAGATCTATCAGGGTGACTTTCAGTTCGCCGAAATCTTCACCGGTTGGTGGCCGCAGTTGCTGATCATCAATCAGGTCGGCCGCGGCGACACCAACGCCATCAAAATCGAGGTCAATCCAGACGGCCGGGTGACCTACCTCGAGCAGCGGAACGTGCTGCTGGAAACCCCGATGTCGCTCTACGACTATCCCTTCGACACCCAGCGGCTGCGGGCCCTGATGGTGCCCTTCGGCAACACCAGCGACGAGGTGATGCTCGAGGTCGACGACCGCTATGGTCAGGCGACCAACGACTATGTCCGCCGAGAGCAGGGGGTCAACGTGGCCGGCTGGGATCTCCAGGGCCTCGACATGGCTGCCGACGAAACCGAACTGAATCTCGGTGGCGCGTCATCCACCTTCTCCCGAATCGTGACCACGATCACGCTCAAGCGGCGGAGCGGCCAGATCCTCTGGGACATTCTCTTTCCGCTACTGGTGCTCGTGTCGATGGTCTGGTCGATCTTCTGGCTCGACTGCGACTCGCTTTCTGACCGGCTGAACATTTCCTTCATCGGCGTGCTGACGATCGTCGCCTATCAGTTCGTGGTGATCGACCACATGCCGCGGATGAGCTACCTGACCTTCACCGACACGCTGTTGCTCGGCTCATTCCTGATCACGACCGCGACCATCCTCCAGAGCCTCTTTCTCGGCAGCCTGATCCGTCACGGCCAGCGAGAGCGGGCGGAGCGGATCGACCACCACTGCCGCTGGATTTTCCCGCTCTGCTACGTCCTGATGATCGCGGGCCAGTTCACCTTTTACATTCTTTACTAGGCTCTGTCTGAAAACTCAGGAGCTGGCTTCGAGCGGCTCATTTGCCCTCTGGCTACGTCCGGCTCCATCACCAGATCTGCAATCTGGCTGCTTCGCCCACCCTTGTCAGAGACCAAAGCAGTTCGCTCTCAGGCCAACGGTAGCCTTTTCAGACAGAACCTAGCCGCCGTCGGCGGGAATTGCCGTCGCCCCGTTGGTAGAATATGGGGATTATGCGGCTGCCGGTTGTCCTCCGCCCTCCCGTGCTGCCGATGTCTCCACTGGTGGCGCGGGGAAAAGGCGTAGGGAGCCAGACATGCGGAAGCCGGTCGCGATTTTTGCCGTCCTGATTCTTGGCGCGGCCTGCCAAACGAGCCAGGCCGAGGACCAGGCGGTCGCCGCCGCCTACGGCGCGGGAGTTCACGGCTACTACGCCGGAAACTACCAGCAGAGCCACGATACCCTTAGCCGGGTCGTGGCAATCGGCACGGACGATCCCCGGGTCTATTATTTCCGTGGGTTGGCGGCCCTGCGGCTGGGCCGGCGGGATGAGGCCCTCGCCGATTTTTCTCAAGGGGCCGACCTGGAAGCCGCAGGCTGGAGCATCCGCACGGTCTCCCGCAGCCTCGAGCGGGTCCAGGGCCCTGACCGGCTGCTGCTGGAACGGTCGCGCACCAGAGCCCGCCTGGCCATCGCCCAGGGCCAGCGGCCCGCGGGCCGATCGATGCGATCAGCCGGTGCCGCCCTGAGCGGGCCGCGGTATTCGGGCATTGGGGGCAGCCGCAGGACAGCACCGGTGGCTGATTCGCCAACCAGCCCGATGCCTGCGGGAGAGCCAAAGCCTATTCCGAGCGTACCGCCAACCGTGACAGACGCTGGTGCCGATGAGTCGATGACGAAGCCCCAGCCACCGACCAGGCCGACCCCGCCGACGCCCACGCCACCCAAGCGAACCCCACCAAAGTCAGCCCCGAAACCGACGCCAACGGTCGACCCCTTCGGCGACGACCCATTTGCTGATGATCCCTTTGGCCTCGACATGGGCACCAGCCGCCGCGGCCGCAGCGATACCCAGCGGGATCAGATCGACGCTCAGAATGAACTGCGGGCAGCCGAGGCGACCGATGTGCTTGACCAGCGGGAAGCGATGGCCGAGCGGGATGCCGCCGCCGGTGACCGCTGACCGCT
>CALAZQ010000482.1 GCA_937926325.1 uncultured Planctomycetaceae bacterium
GGCTTGGCATACCCCGCCACCGGTTCGCCGTCATCACTGAGCTTGCCTGTCGCCCAAAGCAGGCCGCGGGAGACGAGATCGAGATAGCGGTCATCGCCCACCGTCTCGTTGTTGTGCCCCAGCGAGGTACTGAAAATGCGGGTCTTGTTGGGGCCGTACTCGTTCACCCAAGCTACCACCGCCGTCGCTTCGGTCGGCTTGGCTTCAGGGTCGACCGGTTCACCCTTCTTCCGCCGCGGCTTCTGCAGCTGCTTGCCCGAAGCCAGCACGGTTGCTGAGGGATAGACCTGGATGTTGTTGTAGAGCTCTTCGTTGATCGTGGTCCAGCCGGCCAGACCCGCTGTGATCGGATGCATCTCGTAGGCCACATCGATCGGTGACTGGGGGCCGTGACCCGTCGACTGCAGTCCGATCATCTCATACCAGCCGGCATTGTCGGCGCCAGCCTCGACCGGCTTCCGGAAATCTCCCCAGCGATAGGAGTGCATCGCGCAGTGGAGGTTGACCGCCGGCACGCCGTCCCGATGCGCCTTGAGGATTCGATCGACGTAGGGCCGCTCGGTGACCCCCGCACTGCATTCGTCATGGACGATGACATCAAAGTCACGGGCCCAGCCGTCTGACTCGTAGATCGGAAAGCGGGCCTTCACGGTCGTGTCGGGGTTATAGATCACCTCGACTGCCGCATGCACCCGGGCTTCAATCCCCTCCCGTAACAGCTTGGTCTGGGTCGCGTAGTCGTGACAGCAGCCCCCCGCCACGACAAGCACCTTGAGCGGCTGCGGACCAGCCTGCTCGGCTGCCGCCGCCAAGCGACCAGCCATTCCAGGTACTGAGGCCACAAACACAACGAAAACAGCGAGCAGGCGACACGACATCATCGAAAACACTCCGGTGGGGGCGAGCAGGCAAACTTCTATCAGCATACCCTCGGCAAGCCGTCAAAGCTTTACCAACCCCCCCACCTCCCGGCGGACCGTCAAGGGATACGGTGCGGCTCTGGTTTTACGGGGTTGCCAGGCAGTGGCGGCCGATAGCACCCTGCGGAGGGTGCAGCGGTGGATTCACGAGGCAGTCGGCAATCGGGGTACAGGCTACAGGGTCTGCTCTGTCTGCTCCTTGTCGTCATGGCGAGCACCGGGCAGGCCGCTTCGCGGCCGCCCGATGCCATCCTGATCGCCAGCTTCAACATCCAGGTTTTCGGGACTTCCAAGCTGGCCAAGCAGCATGTCGTCGACATCTTGGCGCAGGTCATCCGCAATTTTGATCTGGTTGCCATTCAGGAAGTGCGGGCGAAATCGAATGAGGTGATCCCCAGCTTCGTCAAGCATGTCAACGCCGATGGCAGTCGCTATCAGTACGTGATCGGCCCGCGGCTGGGCCGCACGAATAGCAAAGAGCAATACACCTTTCTCTACGACACCAGCCGCATCGAGGTCGACACCACCTCGGTCGGTACCATGCACGACCCGGGTGACCGGCTGCATCGCCCGCCGCTGTTCGTACGCTTCCGGGCCCGCATCCAGCAGCCCGAGCGGGGATTCACCTTCTGGATGGTCAATTCCCACACCGACCCCGATGAGGTGCCGGAAGAGGTCGATGCCCTCGCCGATGCCTTTCTGGCACTGAAAATGGCGCGGCCAGACGAGGATGACATCATTCTGCTGGGTGATCTCAACGCCAGCCCGCAGCAGTTCGGTCGCCTGGGGCAGCTCACCGATATCGGCTGGGCCGTGTCGGGCGTGACCACCAACACCCGCCGAACCAAGACCTATGACAATCTGATTTTCCAGCGGACTGCCACCGCCGAATACACCGGCCACTGGGGCGTGCTCGACCTGCAGACGACCTACGGCCTCAGCCTCAAGCAGGCCCTGGAGGTCTCTGACCACAACCCCGTCTGGGCCGCCTTCTCCATGACCGAGGCACCGCCGCCAAGCACCGCCGGCCTGCCGGTTCGAGCAGCGGGCCGGTACTAAGCCGACGCAGCTGGGTACATTGCTCTGAAAGCCGCCGCTGGCAGAACGGTGCTCTATTCGCCCTCACGGGCCTCGCTCAGTTCGAAGAAGGTGCTGCAATGATGCCCTGTTCTTACCGCTTCGCTTTGCTCCTGATGGTTGCCGCCAGCGGTCGCCTGCTTGCCGCAGCCGAGGTCTGTTTTGAGAAGATCGTGCTGACCGAACGCTTTCAGGCCGAGGCGGCCGGCATCGCCGACATCGACGGCGACGGCCACGGCGATGCCGTCTATGGGCCGTTCTGGTATGCCGGCCCCAGCTTCACCGAGCGATTCCCGATCTACCCACCAGAAGACTTCGACCCCCATAAATACTCCAACAACTTTGCCACCTTCATCGCCGACGTCGATGCCGACAGCCATCCCGACGTGCTGGTCAACGTCTGGCCAGGCAAGGAGGTGGCCTGGTTCAAGAACCCGGGAACGGACGTGCGGCAGGCAGGCGGCTGGCAGCGGCAGCTCGCCTTTCCAGCTGTCGACAACGAGTCGCCAACCTACGCCGATATCAGCGGCGATGGCCGGGGGGAACTCTGCTTTCACACCGGCGGCGTGCTCGGCTTTGCCGGTCCCGGTGACCCCAGTGGCACCGACCGCTGGCCGTTCACCGCCTGCTCCGAAAAAGAAGACTGGCAGCGATACACCCATGGACTCGGGGTGGGCGATGTCAACGGCGACGGCCGGGCCGATTTTCTGATGGCAAGCGGCTGGTGGGAGCAGCCCGCCGAACCGAGCCGTGACCCTTGGACAAAACACGCTGTCGATTTCGGCTCCGGCGGAGCCCAGATGCACGTCGCCGACATCGACGGCGACGGTGATGGCGACGTCGTGACCAGCCTTGCCGCCCACCGCTATGGCCTGGCCTGGTTTGAGCAGGTAGCCGCTGCTGACGGGGGCATCAGCTTCAACCGGCACCTGATCCTGCCCGCCACCGCAGAACAGTCGCTTGCGGGTGTGCAATTTTCGCAGCCCCACGCCGTCGCCGTCGCCGATATCAATGCTGATGGCCTGCCCGACATCATCACCGGCAAGCGGTACTGGGCCCACGGGCCCAAGGGCGACCCCGACCCCGGGGGCACGCCGGTGCTCTACTGGTTTGAGCTGGTGCGGGATTCAACCAAGCAGGGAGCCGAGGCTGTCTCATTTACTCCCCACCTGATCGACGACGCCTCAGGCGTCGGCACCCAGCTGGCCATCGGCGACATCAATGGTGACGGCCGGCTGGATCTCGTCATCGGCAATAAACGGGGCGGCTTCGTGTTCCGCCAGCAGTCTGGCCAGTGACACTCAGGAGGGTGACTGGTCAACCGCCAGGGGGTCGGCGATGTCGATCGGGGTTCGCTGGACATCGACGAGTGAGACCGCCTGTGAGGCGAAATAGATTGTGCCGGCGGTAAGCAGCCCGACGTACACCACGCCGGCGGCAGCGACCAGTTTCCACGAACAGAGATTGACAAGTGTTTTGAGCATCGGACTTCCTCCCACTTAGGAGCTCAGATGAACCTGCGGCCAATGGCCGTTGCCCTGCCCGCCTCCATTCTACGTCGGCAAGCCGCCCTCAGTTCTTTGGCCGCGTGAGAGAATCGTTGCAACCGGCCCACAGCCGTCTGGGCCGCAGGATTCAAAGGTGGATGCTCGGTTTCACCGGCAGAGTTGCCGGCAGATTGCGAGGGGACACTTGGCGGCAGGATCGCCGCCGCCTTAGTCGGCCTGTCGCACCAGCTTATAGATGCCCTGACCGGCGCGCGAGGCTGTCAGCACGTAGGCGGTGCCTGCCTCATCGAGGCCAAACCCGAAAATGGGCAGCCCGGTCCAGGCGATGCCCAGGTTTGAGATGACGGGTGTTTCCGGCCCCGCCACCCCCCGAACCGCCAAGGCCCAGAGCCGGCCGGTGACGTGGTCGCCGTAAAGGTAGCGGCCCTCGATTTCAGCAATCGTGCCGCCGCGGACGACACAGCCACCGGTGATCGACTTGCCGACCTGATGGTCATACTCCCAGACCGGATCGATCATCGGGGCGGGATCGGTCAGGTTGCCAAAGGGATGGCTTCCCTCCCGCCGGCGCCAGCCGTAGTTGCCACCCTTTTCTACGATGTTGATCTCCTCCTGCAGATCCTGGCCCACATCGGCCAGCCAGAGCTGCCCCGTCTGCCGATCGAACGAGAGTTGCCAGGGGTTGCGGAAGCCCAGGGCCCAGATCTCAGGGCAAACATTGTCACGGCCCACGAAGGGATTGTCCGAGGGCACCGCATAGCCCTTGCCCTCGTCGCGGCGGTCGATGTCGAGCCGCAACACCTTGCCCAGCAGGCTGGTGCTGTCCTGGGCATTGTCGAGCGGGTCGTTGCGGCTGCCGCCATCCCCGAGGCCAACATAGAGATAGCCGTCGGGGCCGAAGGCAATTGACCCACCGTTGTGATTGGGGAACGGCTGCTCCACCTCCAGCACCACTTCCTCACTGTCGGGATCGGCCCGGTTGGGGTCGGTCGCCGAAACCCGGAACCGCGACACCCGGTCGGCCTTGGGGCTGGCGACGGGGCTGTAGCAGACGAAGAACTCACCCGTTTGCGCAAACCGGGGGTGAAACGCGAGGCCCAGCAAGCCCTCTTCATTGGCCTTGTTCCAGGGCCGGGTCGCCTGCCGCAGGTCGAGGAACAGCTGGGCCCGGCGGCCGCCGGCGTCGATCACATGGATCATGCCCGACTGCTCGAGGACAAATCGCCGGCCCGACCCGTCCCCGGCATGGGTCAGCAGGAGTGGCCGCAGTGGCGGCACCGGTTTGCCGTCATCCGACTCAGCTGACCAGCCCTGCCATTCGATCTCAGGAAAGGCTGGCACCGCGGCCACCGGCAGCATGCCGTCGCTTGGTTCCTGCGGCAGTTTGCCGTCGGGCAGCCGGCGAATTTTCAGCGAGCGGAAGGCGACCTCATCGCCATGGTCCTGCAGGCAGAGGTGCCCCGCGCCGGTCTTGCCAAACTGCGGATACCCGGCAAACTTGCTGGCGGCCACCCGCTTGTTCCAGTCATCACTGCCGATGACAAACTTGTAATAGCTGACGCCGTTGAGGCAGACCTCACCTGAGCCCGGGGTCACCCGCAGATAGAGATGGTTCCATTCACCCGCCGGCCGGGTCGCATCGACAACGTCTCCAGCGGTCAGCCCCGCTGCCCGCTCGAGTCGGGCAGCCCACGCGGGAGGCTTGGGCTGATAGAGCTGATAGAGCCAGCCGGCCTGCTGGGGATCCTTGCCGGTCGCATTGTCGAGAATCTGCACCTCCGGCCCGGTCTGCCAAGGCCGGTCGGCATCCTCGGTCACATGGAACATGAGGCCGCTGTTGCCCCCCGGGCTGATCCGGTACTCCAGCTGGAGTTCGAAGCTGTCGAAGGTTTCGCTGGTCAGCAGGTCACCGGCACGATCAGCCCGTACGATCGCCCCGTCCCGAACCTGCCAGCCGTTGCCCGGTGAATCTTTTTGGTACCCCTTGAAGCCATCGAGTGACGCACCATCGAACAGCAGCTGCCAGCCGCTGCGGCGTTCAGCCTCGGTAAGCTGGTTCGGCAGGAGCTCAGCTGCTGCCTGGCGACCCCGACCGCTAAGGACCAGGCCAAGGAGGGCCACCTGGCAAACGAGTCGATTGAACTGACGCATGGTCACACGCTCCTGGGATGGCGTTGCTGCAATACACGAATCGATTCTTTCAAGAGGCTCGGGAGATATGTTTCACCCTTCTTCGCCACAAGTTTATCCGCTGCCCTCAACAAACAAAGTGACCGCGTACGGACACTACTTTCTGCGTCGGAGGACGAACTCGTAACAACCAACCGCGTTAGCAGATTTTGCGGCAGCGTGTCCCTTATGTGTTGATTTTTCCCACCCCCCGATGACAGAGTGAGCCCATGTCGCAAAAACCCCACCCCTGTCAGCCGGCCGCCTTTACCCTGATCGAACTGCTCGTAGTGATCGCGATCATCGGGGTGCTGGTCGGGCTGCTGCTGCCGGCAGTGCAGCAGGCCCGTGAGGCAGCCCGGCGGCTGGCTTGTGGCAACAACCTCAGGCAACTCGTGCTCGCCGTTCACAACTATGCCGCTGCCCGCGGCCACTTTCCGCCCAGCATGATCCATACCCCCGGCACCGCCTTTGCCAGTAACAACGGCTCGTGGGGCGTGCATGGCCGGATTCTGCCCTTTCTTGAGGAAGCGACGGTGGCTGAACGGATCAACCTCGAGCAGCCCTGGGACGACGGCTATCCGGCCGGAACCGTGGGCACGAACTGGGCCACGGTCGGGACTACCAAGATCGCCAGCTTCGTCTGCCCGAGCGAAGTGAACAATTTCTTCCGGACCAAGGACGGCACCAACTATGTCTATCCCACCAGCTACGGCTTCAACTTCGGCACCTGGTTCGTCTACGACCCGGCCACCGGCCGGGGAGGGGACGGGGCATTCCATCCAAACTCCAACTACAAAGCGAAGATGTTCACCGATGGCCTGTCCAAAACGCTGCTGGCGAGTGAAGTGAAGGCCTTCACGCCCTACGTCCGCAACACGGCCGATCCGGGCGGCAGCTATCCAGCTGGCTCGCCGCCGGCCGACCCGGCCCTGATCGCCGGACTGGCAAGTGGCGGCCAGCAGAAGCTCGGCCCTGACACCAACAGCAACACGGGCCATACCGAATGGCCCGACGGTCGGGTCCATCACACCGGTTTCACCGCGACCTTCACGCCCAACACCGTGGTGCCCTTCAGCGACAGCGGCACCGACTACGACATCGACCTCAACTCGCAGCAGGAAGGTAAGTCTGCCAGTCAGCCGACCTATGCCGCCATCACCTCGCGGAGCTCCCACCGCGGGCTGGTCAATACCGGCATGGTCGATGGTTCGACCCGCACGATCACCGATGAGATCAGCCTGAAGATCTGGCGGGGGCTGGCCACCCGCAGCGGCGGTGAGGTGGCCAATGTCCCGTGAGCCTTGAGGCGGGCGGCTGACGGCAGAGGCCGAAAAGACCTCGCCGTCTTCCTCCGAGCCTGCGCATCGGCAGAAATCTCTTGGTACCCTCAAAAGGGCTTTCTGCGGCCGTCGCCTCGATCAGCCTGATCGCTCCCACGGCCTGCAAAACTGAGGATTGTCTGCGTTGCGACCGCTTCCCCCACCTGGCATTCGGACAACTCTGCGGTTGAGCGTCGCCGGTCTGCTGGCGACGGCGGTGATCACGGCGGCCCAGCCCGTCGCCGCCTGGCCGGTTCGTCATGCCGTCGGCATGTTTCGAGACGATCCGCGGCCGGCGGGCGATCTGCCGATCGGCGTGGGGCCGGAATGGCAGCAGCAGCCGACCGGTCGCCGGCGGACCTCGCGGCGGGCGCGGCGGCGGGCCCAGCGGCGGGGCTGGGTGGATGCCACCCCGCCGAAGCCCGGCGAGGGCCTCGAGGTTGTGCTGCCTGTCGAGCCCCACAGCCGGCTCCGAATTGACCATCGCGACATTCCCTACGCCGAGGGCTCCGAGCATCATCGGCTCGACATCTTTCTGCCGGGTGGCTGCCGGCAGGGCGGGCTGCCGCTGGTCGTCTGGCTGCCGGGTGAGGACTGGGTGAAGGTCGATCGCGCCGACTGTCCCATTCTCTGGCTGACGAGCCACGGCTATGCCGTGGCAACCATCCGCTATCGGCCCAGCACGGTGGGTCATTTTCCCGCTCAGCGAGACGATTGCCGCGACGCGATCCGCCGGCTGGTCGCGGATGCCGCCCTGTGGGGCATTGCTCCTGACCGCATCGCGGTAGTCGGCCGGGCCGGTGGCGGTCAGCTTGCTGCCCTGCTCGGCCTTGATCGCGATCAGGCTGAAGCCGCGGCTGATCCGGTGACGGTCCCGGTGCGGATCGCCGCCATCTGCGGCTTGAGCCCGGTCACCCATCTGCCCACCCTCGGCCCCGAACACGACAAGGCCTCGTCGGCTGCCAGCCGGCTGATCGGCGGTCCCTTGCCGGAATTCCGTGAGGCCGCCTTGGCCGCCAGCCCACTGTGGTATGCCTCGCCCGGTGATCCACCCACACTCCTCATCCACGAACGCGACGCTCCTGCTGTGCCGGTGAGCCAAAGCGAGCGGCTGCACGCTGCACTCCAGGCAGCCGGTGTGGACAGCCAGCTGATCGTTCGGGATCAGGCTGACCGAGGCATCTCAGCCAGCAGCCCCGTTGGACGACTGCTGCTCGCCTTCCTCGACCGGACGCTCGCCGCCGATAGCACCAGTGTCGTCGTCAGTAACGCTGCAGGCAGGACGGAGGGCGGCTGAAATCGGTCTTGCGTGGAGTGGCCACACCCCCGATTCTCCCGCGGTACGACAGAATTTCCACCGACCGGGACCAGCAGCAGCCCGTCTCAGCCATGTTTTCAACCACCAGTCGCTTCGGTCGCTTCACCCGCCGACACTGGCTGGCAACAGTCGCCGCGGGTGGCTGCGGCGGCGCTGGGGGGCTGGTCGCTGAGTCGGTGTTTGTCACCCCTTGTGCGCTTGCTACCACCCAGTTGGCGATCGGGAAGCCGAATGGAACGCGACGACCGCTGAGGCTGATCCAGCTGAGTGACCTGCACATCCGCGGCATCGGCCGGCTGGAAACCGATCTGCTCGCAGCGGTCACGGCTGCCGAACCAGACCTGATTCTGCTGACCGGTGATACCCTCGACTGCCGAAGGGGCATCGAGCCGTTGACCGAGTTTCTCCAGGCACTGCCGGCCGGTCCCGATCGCGTCGCCATCATCGGCAACTGGGAGTACAAGGCCGGCATTGCCCCGGACCGTTTCCGGCAACTGCTCGGTCGGCACGACGTGCGACTGCTGTGCAACGAGTCGATTGATATCGCCTTCAACGGACTCCCCCTGCGGATCACCGGGCTCGACGACCTGGTCTGCGGCCAGCCCGCCAGCCCGCGGCCGATCGCGGCTGCCGACCCGATGGCGGAGCATCTCCTGCTGGCCCACTGTCCAGCCGCCCGCGACCAACTGCCGCCGCTGGCCGGACCGGCGGTCAGCCTGATGCTCAGCGGGCATACCCATGGAGGCCAGATCGCCCCGGCTGGCCTGCCGATTGTCACGCCGCCGGGGAGTGGTCGGTATGTCACCGGCTGGTACGTTGAGGGCGGGCCGCCGATGTACGTGTCGCGAGGGATCGGCACCTCGACGCTGCCGATCCGACTCGGGGCGTCCCCCGAACTGGTCATCGTTGACTGGTGGCTGGGCGATTCGAACGACGCGCAGCCGTTACAGTCGGCGTAAAGAGCCTTTTCGCTCTCGCTTGTGCAGGCTTCCAGGCTGGCTGGCCGATCACCTTGCTGAGGTCAGGATGCGCCTCCCGCTCGCGATCCCGTGAGTCTGTGTCCTGGCCGCAAGGCGGCCCCGATCGGTTCCGGTCGTGGAACGGTTGCCGCCCCAACAAGCCACCGCAGGAACGCCCCAGCCACGCCATGCCGAGCCGTATTCGCCGATCTGACAACAGCCCCGCTCAGAACCCGCTGGAGACCTACCTCCGCGAGATCAACGAGACCTCACTGCTGACTGCAGCCGAAGAAAAACAACTGGCCACCCGGGTACGGCAGGGTGATGCTGCCGCCCGGGACCATATGGTACGGGCCAACCTGCGGCTGGTGGTCAACATCGCCCGTGGCTACGCCAACCGGGGCCTGCCGCTGCCCGACCTGATTGAAGAGGGGAACCTCGGTCTGCTGCGGGCGGTCGAAGGCTTTGATCCGAAGGTCGGCACCCGGTTCAGTACCTATGCCAGCTACTGGATCAAGCAGTCGATCAAGCGATCGCTGATCAACAACGGCAAGACCATCCGGATTCCGGCCTACATGGTCGAGATTCTCTCGAAGTGGCGGCGGGCCTCGGCGCGACTGCTGGAGATTCTGGGCCGCACGCCGACGCCGGAAGAGGTGGCCCGCATGCTCGGGCTGGCCCGGAAGAAACTGCCGATCATCAAGAAGGCGATGCAGGTCCACCAGGCCGGTCCCCAGACCGACCAGACCGAAGGGGGCTGGTCACTCGGCGACATCGTGGAAGACGAGAACGCCCGCTGTCCGGCCGAGGTGATGCTGGACGAAGACACGCTGCAGCATGTGCTGCGGCGGATCGACGAACTGGACGAACGGGCCGCAACGATCATCAGGCTGCGGTTCGGGCTGGGTGGGGGTGAGCCGATGACGCTCAAGGAAATCGGCGGTGTGCTGGGGCTGACCCGCGAGCGGGTCCGGCAGATCGAGTCGGAGACGCTTGCTTCGCTGGCAGCTGAAATTGACGGGACGCCGCGGGCGACCATCAGCCTGCGGCCAAACCGCCGGTTGCGGCGGGGGGCCTAGGCGGGATACCTTCTGGGCATGGACCTCACCGCACACATTCGGGCAGTACCCGACTTTCCCAAGCCGGGCATCCTGTTCCGTGACATCACGCCGCTGCTGGCCGAGCCGGCCGCTTTCATGGCGGCGATCGACCGGCTGGCTGAGCCGTGGCAGGCTGATGACATCGCTGCCGTGGCGGCGGTCGAAGCCCGAGGCTTTCTCTTCGCCGGGCCGTTGGCAGTGAAGCTCGGCGTCGGGATCATTCCCGTCCGCAAGCCAGGAAAGCTGCCGGCGGAAACGATCAGCTATCGCTACGACCTGGAATATGGCAGCGATACGTTGGAGATGCACCGCGGCATCCTCGCCCCGGAATCGCGGGTGCTGGTGGTCGATGATGTGTTGGCCACCGGCGGCACGGCAGAGGCCTGTGTGCGGCTGATCGAGTCGGCCGGGGCGACGGTGGCCGGCTGCTCGTTTCTGGTCGAGCTTGGCGGCCTCGGTGGACGGGAGCGACTCGCCGGCCAGCGGATCGAATCGGTCCTCCACTACTGACACCGCCTGACCTCGGTCTCGGTCACTACGGTCCCTGCACCACCAGCACCATGTCCCGCATCGTCATCGCCATGTCGGGAGGCGTCGATTCCAGCGTCGCCGCCGCGCTGCTGGTCGAGGCGGGGCATGACTGCATCGGCGTGTTCATGCGGCATGGTCAGCCGGCCCTGCCGACGGATGCCGGGCAACTGCCCATCGTTGAAGCCACTGCAGCCCGGTCGGGTCATCAGGGCTGCTGTAGCGTCAGTGATGCCGTCGATGCCCGCCGGGTGGCCGACCGGCTGGGCATTCCGCTCTATCCGCTCGACCTGACCGATGACTTCGAGCAGATCATCGACAGCTTTGCCGCCGACTATGCCGCCGGCCGTACTCCCAACCCCTGTGTCCGCTGTAACCAGTGGATCAAGTTCGGCCGGCTGTTTGACCACGCCGATGCAATTGGTGCCAGCCATGTGGCCACCGGCCACTATGCCCGGCTGCTCGAGCCGGCAGCGGCCGAGCCAGCCGTTCCGGAACTGCACCGCGGCCACGACACCGCCCGTGACCAGTCGTATGTGCTCTTCGGCATTGGTCCCGACCGGCTGCAGCGGATGCTGCTGCCGGTGGGTGGCCTGGCGAAACGCGAGGTCCGCCGGCGGGCCGAAGCCCTCGGGCTGAGCACGGCTGCCAAGCCCGACAGCCAGGAGATCTGCTTTGTGGCCCCGGGTGAACATCCACGGCTGGTGGCCCACCGCATCGGCGGCTCACGGGCGGGGGAGATCGTGGACGAGCAGGGCCGGGTGCTGGGGGAGCATGCCGGCATCGAGCACTTCACCATCGGCCAGCGACAGGGGCTGGGCATCGCCGTCGGCAGCCCGCTCTACGTGCTGCGGATCGAGCCGGCAACCTGCCGGATCGTGGTCGGGCCGCGTGAGGCCCTGCCGCTGACAAGCCTGCAGGCGACCGAGGCAAGCTGGATCGCGCCGGTGCCCGACGGGCCGTTTCCCTGTCTGGTTCAGTGCCGGGCCCAGCGGCCGGCGGCCCGGGCGATTGTCACCCGGCACGGCCCCGACCGGTTCGAGGCTCGGTTTTTGGAGCCGACAATCGATGCCCCGGGACCGATCACCCCCGGCCAGCCGGCTGTCTGCTATGACGGCAGCCGGCTTCTCGGTGGGGGCTGGATCAGCCGCGAATCGGTCGTCGCGGGCTGACGGACCCCAAACCGTGTGGCTGCCGCCGGCTGGTTTGCCTGGGGCCGAAATCCAACTAGCATCACTTGTGTCCCTTCGCCACTGACCGTCTGTGAGGCCCCTCAATGCCCCCCGCCGCCCTTGCCGTCCTCGGCGTTCTGCTTGGCATCATCGCCCTGACGGTGCTGCTGCTGATCTTCAATTATGGGCAGATCTGGTTTCAGGCCTACTGGTCAAAGGCGACCGTCACCTTCCTGGAACTCTTCGGTATGAGCCTGCGGAAGGTGAATGCCCGCACGATCGTGCAGGCGCGGATCATGGCAACGCAGGCCGGCCTGGGCAAAGACATCTCCTCCAACCGGCTCGAGGCCCACTACCTCGCCGGCGGCGATGTGCCCCGGGTGATCCGGGCCCTGATTGCCGCCCACCGGGCCGGCATCGACCTCGACTTTGACCGGGCCTGTGCCATCGACCTGGCCGGCCGTGACGTGCTCGATGCCGTCCAGACCAGCGTCAACCCCAAGGTGATCGACTGCCCCGACGTGGCCAGCGGCAAGTCGACTCTTTCGGCCGTGGCCCGCAACGGCGTGGAACTGAAAATTCGGGCTCGCGTGACCGTCCGCACCAACCTGCTGCAGCTCATCGGCGGTGCCACCGAAGAGACGATCATCGCCCGCGTCGGCGAGGGCATCATCACCTCGATCGGTTCGGC
>CALAZQ010000483.1 GCA_937926325.1 uncultured Planctomycetaceae bacterium
ACCCTGCTGGTCGGTGGCTGGCTGCTGGCCCTCCCGGTGGTGGGCGAAGACGTTGAAGCTCTTGCGCCGCCGCTGCCTCCGCTGGCACCGCCGGCCGACCTGGGCTATGCGATTGGCTATCGGATCGGCCGGCAGTTGCAGGCTGATCTCAACAGTATCGACGTCGAGGCCGATCCGGCCGGCGTGATCGCCGGACTGCGGGAGGCGCTGGCCGGCCGCGAGCCGAGCCTGCCCGAAGAGCGATTCGGCCGCGGGCTAGCCAGCTTCGACGCCCGGATCGCCGCCCGTGATGAGGCTTTTCGTCGTGAGTTTGCCGCCCGGGCTGAGCAGAACCAAAAGCGGGGCGAAGCCTTCTTGGCCGAGCATCGCCGCCAGCCCGGCGTGCGGGAACTGCCGGGTGGGGTGCTGATTGAAGTCCGCAAACGGGGCAGGGGCCCCAGCCCGACGCTGACCGATGAGGTGTTGGTTCGCTACACCGGCCGACGGCTCGACGGCGAAGTTTTTGATGCCACCGACCCGGCAGAGGAACCGGCCCGGATCCGGCTGCAGGATGTCATCCCCGGCTGGCAGCAGGCGATCACGCAGATGCCAACCGGCAGCCGCTGGCAGATCGTCATCCCGGCCGAGCAGGCCTATGGCGCAGAGGGGGCGCCTCCGGTCATCGCGCCGAACGAGGTGCTGATTTTCGAGCTTGAATTGGTGGCGATCAGCCCGCGGCCGTAAGCGGGCTGGCTGTGGCGACGGGCGGAGGAGAGAGGACGACCGGATGACGGGCCGAACAGCCATGGTCGTGGGAGCGGTCGCCCTGATGCTGGGCCGGCACGCCGCAGCCGCCGAACCTGCCGCGGGGCTCCCCGCCGCCCGCCGGGCCAGCCTCGCCGACCGCTACGCCGCCGCCCGCGAGCGGATGGTCCGCGAGGACATCGCCGCCAGCGGGGTGACCGACGCCCGCGTGCTCGAAAGCATGCGGCTGACCCCGCGGCATGAATTCGTTCCCGCTGCCAAACGGCCACTGGCCTATTTCGACATGTCGCTGCCGATCGGCCAGCGGCAGACGATCTCAGGCCCCTTTGTGGTTGCTTACATGACCGAGAAGCTCGACCCGCGGCCCACCGATCGGGTTCTGGAAATCGGCACTGGCAGCGGGTACCAGGCGGCTGTCCTCTCGCCCCTGGTCGGCATGGTCTATTCGATCGAGATCCATGAGGCCCTCGGCCGCCGGGCAGCCGCCACGCTCAGACGACTCGGCTATGACAACGTGGTCACCCGCATCGGTGACGGCTTTGCCGGCTGGCCCGAGAAGGCCCCCTTCGACAAGGTGATCGTCACCTGCTCACCCGAGGCGGTCCCCCAGCCGCTGGTCGATCAGCTGGTCGAGGGTGGGCTGATGATCATCCCGGTCGGTGAACGGTATGAGCAGACGTTGGTGCTGCTCCGCAAGACGGCTGGCGGCCTGGCCCGCACCGAGCTGGTGCCGAGCCTGTTTGTACCGATGACCGGCCGGGCGGAGGAGGCCCGTGAGGCCCAGCCTGACGGCAGCCGACCCAGACTGGCAAACCCCGGCTTTGAGGACTGTCTGCCCGACGGGACAACCCCGACCGCCTGGTACTACGGCCGGCAGGAATCGCTGGTCGAGACGGGCGATTCTCCCGAGGGCCGCCGGCACCTGCGGCTGGAAAATCGCGAGCCGGGGCGGCCCGCCCACATCTTCCAGGGCTTTCCGGTTGACGGCCGGCAGATCGGGCGGTTGGCGATCAGCCTCGACCTGCGGCTGCGGGAACTCGGGCCGGGGCAATTGCCCGCAGAGCGGCCGGGGGTGGCCGTGCGGTTCTTCGATCAGGCCCGAAACCGGTCGAGCCGGGCGGTAATCGGCCCCTGGACCGGCTCGCTGGACTGGCAACGGGTGGGGGCGGCTGTTCCGGTGCCTGTCTGGGCCCGCGAAGGCATCATTCAACTGGGGCTGATGGGGGCAACGGGCACGATGGAAGTTGATCAGATCGAAATCGAGCCGACGCCACGATAGAAACAGCCTGATCGGCAAATACTTTCTATTTTCTCTATTCTGCTTGCGTTCCCCAGCCGCAGAATTATTCTAAGCGGAAATTTCGCATTCCGCTCCGCCATCGTCACGGTCGGCCGACGGAGCATGTCCCGTTTCCAACCCGCTTCGTGGAGATTGCCCCCAGATGTTGGCTCACCGCTTTCCCAAGACGATCGGAATTCTCACTTTCTGCGGCCTGCTTGCCGCGGCCTGCGACGTCCAGGCCGGCTGGCATAACCGCTATTACGCCGCCTACGGCTCGTCCGGTGGCAGCAGTTCCTCAGGAGGCAGCAGCTCCTCCGGTGGCAGCAGTTCGTCGGGCGGCAGCAGCAGCTCCGGCGGCTACTACGCCTCCTCGGGCGGCAGCAGCTCATCCGGCGGGAGCAGCAGCTCTGGTGGCCATCGGATGACCCACTGGGAGCGGAAGGCAGCCCGGCGGGCTCACCGCCGGGCGATGCGTTCAAGTCACGGTAGCTCGGGCGGATCGAGCTCCAGTGGCGGCAGCCACTCGGCCTTCTACGGCAGCTCGGGTGGTTCCAGCTCCAGTGGCGGTAGCTCGGGCGGATCGTATGGCTCGTACGGCTACGCCTCACCGGCCGCCAGCGTCGGCTATTCCAGCATGTCCACGATGAGCTCGAGCATGCCGGTTGACTCCTACCGGGTGATCACTGACGAACCGGTTGGCGACAAGGCCGGCACGTCGGGTGAAGAGGTTGAGACGCCGGTTCCGGCCAAGGATGACTCGACCTCGATCGTTCCCGCCGACGGAGTCCTGCTGCTGGTTGCAGTACCGGCCGACGCCAAGGTGTTCGTCAACGGTGCAGCCACCACCTCAACCGGCAGCCTGCGACGGTTCGTCTCCCGTGGTCTGGCTGACGGCGAAGTCTATGACTACACGGTGAAGGTCGTGCTCGATGATGCCGACGACGCGACCGAGCTGACCAAGACCGTCAGTGTTTCGGCTGGTGATCGCAGCGAGCTGAGCTTCATCGAAGAGCAGCCGACCACCAGCCTGACGCTGCGGGTGCCGGCAGAGGCGAAGGTCTGGCTGGCCGGCAACGCCACCGGCTCGACCGGCGACACGCGGACCTTCGAGACGACCGCCTTGGCGGCCGGACAGGTCTGGCAGGACTACGAGATTCGCGTCGTGACCGAAATCGACGGCCGCGAGCGGGTCATTTCGAAGGTGATCGATCTGGCCGCCGGCCAGACGCTGGAGCTCGAGGTCGATCCGACCGTCGCCATCGCGGACGCCAGCCTGATTGATGCAACCGCCTCAATCCGCTGAGTCGTCACCGCTTCGAAAAGTTGACACAGGGATGTCCCCCGCGGCTGGTCAGCGGCCGCGGGGGACTTTTTTTGCCCCTGCCGAAACGTGCGGTTCTCCCGGCGGGCAGTAGCGGCCTTGATGGCAACGCCGGGAGCGGCCGATGACACCCCAAAGGCCCCGGACAGGACATTCTTGATGCCTCAGCAGTCTTCACCATCCGCACCCGCACCGGCAGTTCACAACTGGCCACTGCTGGCTCGCCTGCTGGCCTCAGTGTTGATCGTGCTCTACCTCGCTGCCGTGCTGCTCCCACCGCTGGCCGGGCCGCCGCCGGCGAGCGAACTGGCCAGCGTGATGCTGCAGCCCTTCCGGCCGCTGGTCGGCAGCCTGGCCCTGAGCCATGGGTATCGCTTCTTCGCCCCCAATCCGGGCCCGGGCCACTCGATCCGCTGGACCATCACGGCCGCTGACGGCAGCCGGCAGACCGGCCTGATTCCCGACGCTGAAACCGATTGGCCGCGGCTGCTCTATCACCGCCGGTTCATGATTCCGGAAAAGCTGGCGGCGTTCGTGCCGCTGCCCGAGGCGCCGGCAGAGATTCGTCAGGAGGCGGTCCGCGACTGGCAGCCCTTGGTCGAAGACATTGCCACCCGCCTCCTCACCCGGCACGGCGGCAATGAGGTGACACTCGATCTGATCGAGCACTATCTGCCTGACACCTTTGAGGTGCGGGAGGGCAGGGGAGGGGACGACCTGGTCATGCCGCTGGGCCGCTATCGCTGGCGGGGGGAGGGCACTCAATGACGCCTCCCACGGTCAATCGGCAGCCGAGCCCTGAACTGAGCTGGTCTGCCGCCTGGGTCGATGGCTGGAACCGCTTCTGGTTCACGCCGTCAGACCCACTGCTGCTGGCGGTGCTGCGGATCCTGACCGGCAGCCTGCTGACCTGGTCGAGCCTGGTCTGGCTGCTCGATGCCGAAGGCTTCTTTGGCAGCACGGCCTGGCAGGCGGCCGACAATGTCTGGCGGATGAACGATCAGCCCTGGCATTGGAGCTGGTACTTTTCAGCGGGAACCTCCGGCAATATCACGCTGCTGGCGACCGTGAGCCTGGTGGCTGCAGCCTTGTTGACCGTCGGCCTGGCCACGCCCCTGGCGGCGGTGGTCGCGCTGGTCGGATACGTCAGTGCCGTCAACCGGGCGCCGCTGAACACCTTTGGTTTCGATGATGCCATCGGCATGATGCTGCTGCCGCTGGCGATCGGCCCGGCCGGCGCTCGGCTGTCGCTCGACCGGCTGCTCTGGCGGCGGGCGGACGTTGTGGGCCCGCGGGTCTCGGCCACCGTTGCCCTCCGGCTGATTCAGGTCCATCTCTGCGTGGTCTATTTCTTTTCCGGTGCCGGCAAACTCTTTGGAGCAAGCTGGTGGGAGGGGACCGCGCTGTGGGGTGCCGTCGCCAACAGCCAGTACCGCACCCTCGACCTGACCTTTCTGGCCTGGCACCCGCTGCTGACCAACGCCTTGACACTGGGCACGCTGTTCTGGGAATTCTCGTATCCAGCCCTCGTCTGGCCGCGGCTGACCCGACGGCTGGTTTTGGCGATGGCGGTGCTGGTGCACTTGGGAATTGGCCTGGCAATGGGCATGATGGAGTTTGGGTTGGCGATGATCGTTGCCAACCTGGCCTTCCTGCCGCCCGGCCTCGGCCTCAAGGCCGGCGGACTCGCTTCACCTGTTTCTTCTCCTTCCTCTCCCAAGCAGTGACGCTGTTTCATGATTGACACCCTCGCCGTAGTCGGTGCCACCGGTGCCGTTGGCCGTATCATCCTCAACCTGCTTGTGAGCCGGAACTTTCCGGCCCGGCAGATCAAACTGCTTGCCTCAGCCCGCTCCGCCGGCCGGACGATCGAGGCAGGAGGGCAGCAGTTCACGGTCGAAGCCCTGACCCCAGAGGCCTTCACCGACGTGCAGATCGCCATCGGCAGCACGCCGGACGAGGTTGCGGCCGAGTTCGTCCCCTGGGCCGTCGAGCGGGGCACGGTCGTGGTCGATGAGTCGGCCCACTTCCGGATGCAGCCCGACGTGCCGCTGGTGGTGCCGGAGATCAACGCCGACGCGATCGCCAGCCACCGGGGCGTCATCGCCAGCCCCAACTGTTCGACCACCCAGATGGTGATGGTGATGAAACCGCTCCACGATGCCGCCCGGGTGCGACGGGTGATCGTCAGCACCTATCAGGCGGTCAGTGGTGCCGGGCTGGCGGCGACCAACGAACTGCGTGATGGCCTCACCGCCTGGCTCGGGGGCACGGCCGAGACCCCGCAGGTGTTTGCCCACCGAATCGCCGCCAACCTGATTCCGCAGATCGGCTCACTGCGGGACGGCGGCGGCACCAGCGAAGAGCTGAAGATGGTGCGGGAGACACAGAAGATTTTTGGTGACGATTCGATCGGCGTCTGCGCGACCTGCGTCCGAGTGCCGGTGGCCGATGCCCACAGCGAGTCGTTGGTGATCGAGACCGAACGGCCCCTCACACCGGAACAGGCCCGGGAACTGCTGGCCGGTTTCCCCGGAATCACCGTCATCGACGACCTCGCCGCCGGCCGCTATCCGATGCCCCGGGATGCCGGGGGCCACGACGATGTCTTTGTCGGCCGCATCCGCCGTGATCCATCGGCAGCAAACGCACTGGCCATGTGGTGCGTCGCTGACAACCTGCGGAAGGGGGCGGCCACCAACGCCGTCCAGATCGCCGAGCAGCTCGCGGCGGGAATGGCCTGAGCCGATGGGCCGAACCCTCCTGCTGCGGCTGGCCTATGAGGGCACCCGGTTCAGCGGCTGGCAGTCCCAGCCGGGCCGACGGACGGTGCAGGGGGTGCTGGCCGAGGCGATCACCGCCGTGTCGGGTGAGTCGCTGCAGCCCAAGGGGGCCAGTCGCACCGACGCCGGAGTGCATGCGGTCGATCAGGTGGTCGGGTTTACGACAGAGAAAGAGCACGCCCCCGATGTCTGGCGGCGGGCGCTCAATGCCAACCTGCCCGAGGATGTGGTCGTGCTTGCCGCCCAGGAGGTACCCGCTGGCTTTGACCCCGTGGGGGCAGCCATCAGCAAGCGGTACCGGTACCGGATTCATGATGCGGCGAACCGGCCGGTACTTGCCCGACACTTCGTCTGGCGGTGGAAGTCATTGCTTGATGCCAACGCGATGCAGCAGGCGGCCGAGCAACTCGTTGGTGAGCACGACTTCAGCAGCTTCGAGAACCCCTCGTCACCGCGGCTGTCGAAAGTGCGGCGGATCAGTGCCATCGAGATCGGCCGCCGGCAGGGAGCTGACGGCACCACCGACGCCGAGGTCTGGATCGAGGTCGAGGGCAACGGTTTTCTTTACAATATGGTTCGGATCATCGTCGGCACGCTGGTGATGGTCGGCTGCGGCAAGCGGTCGCCGGACTGGGTGGCCGAGGTGCTCGCCGGTCGCCGGCGGGCGTTGGCCGGGCCGACCGCGCCGCCGCACGGCTTGTTGCTTGCGCGGATCGATCTCAACCCCACCACCACTGAGCTGCAGCATGTCCCGCCCGCCTGAACACCTCGGCCCCCTGCGGCTGGTCCGCCAACTTGGCGTCGGCCGTCGCTGCCAGATTTGGGAGGCCACCGAAGCGGGCAAGCCCAGCCGGGTGGCGGTCAAGCTGGCGACCCGGGAGGCCGCCGGCGACGCCGACCTCAAGCAGCTGCTGCGGCACGAGCTGGCCGTCGCCCGATCACTCGACCACCCGGCCGTCATTCGTGTCGATCGCTACGCCACCGCCGACGGCCTGCCGCATCTGGTGATGGAGCTATTCCGGCAGCCAAACCTGAAGCGGCGGCTGACAGCCGGCCCGGCGAGTCTGGCCGGTATCGCCCAGCCGATCGCCGTCGCCGCCGCCGAGGCGATCGCCCATCTGCACGACCGCGGCTGGGTGCACCGCGACCTCAAGCCCGAGAACCTGCTGGTCGATGACGCCGGTGGCATCAAACTGATCGACCTGGCCCTGGCAGCCAGGCCTCCAGGGCTGCTCACCCGGCTGCTGCCAGGTGCGGTCAAAGTCCAGGGCTCACCCAGCTACATGCCGCCGGAACAGATTCGCGGCCGGCGGGTTGACTGCCGAGCCGATGCCTATGCTTTCGGCTGCCTGCTCTATGAACTCCTCACTGGCCGCCCTCCCTTCACGGCCTCGACTCCGCAGGAACTCCTGACCCGGCAGCTGCATGCCCAGCCCCCGGTCGCCTCGGCGACCAACGAGGCCGTCTCGCCGCAGTTGGACGGGCTCCTCCGCAGCCTATTGGCCAAACGGCCGGAGGATCGGCCCGATTCGATGGCCGACGTTGCGGCCACCCTACGACGGACGCCCTTCTTCAAGCCGGGGGCAATGGCGTCGCCCCGCTGAATGCCGATTGACGCCCGTTTGGCCGGCCGACGACAATCGAGGTTTTCAATTCGCCCCGCTGAAGGAAACCGGCATGGCCCGCGGCCTCCATCGACTGCCCCTGGAAAAACCGATCTACGAACTGGAAGACCGGATCGCCGAACTTGAGACGGCACCGCTGGGTGAACAGTCGCGGGACGACGTGCAACAACTCCGTCGTGAGGTCGCCGACCTGCAGAAGCAGATTTTCAGCAGCCTCGACCCCTGGCAGACGGTCGAGGTCGCCCGCCACCCGGATCGCCCGAAGACCAGTGACTATCTGGGGCTGGTCTTTGATGAGTTCGTCGAACTTCACGGCGACAAGGCCTTTGGCGATGACCCGGCCATGCTGACCGGCTTCGCCAAGCTCGACCGGCACAAGGTGCTGGTGGTCGGCCACCAGAAGGGCAAGACGCTGACCGAGCGGCAGGCCTGCCACTTTGGCTGTGCCCATCCCGAGGGCTACCGGAAGGCGATGGGCAAGATGCGACTGGCGGCGAAGTACGGCCTGCCGGTGATCTGCCTGATCGATACGCCGGGAGCCTATCCCGGGATCGGCGCCGAGGAACGGGGCCAGGCCCAGGTGATCGCCGAGAGCATGTTCATGATGGCGACCCTCGAGGTGCCGATCATCTGCGTCGTAATCGGCGAAGGGGGGTCAGGTGGGGCCCTCGGCATCGGTGTCGGCGACCGGATCGCCGTTTTGGAACATGCCTATTACAGCGTCATCAGCCCGGAGGGCTGTGCCGGCATTCTCTGGAAGAGCGCGACCTTCAAGGCTGACGCAGCCCGGGCGCTGAGGATGCGGTCGTGGGATCTGCTCGAGTTCGGCGTCATCGACAAGGTGATCGATGAACCGCTCGGCGGTGCCCACCGTGACCCACGACTGATGGCGGCCCGGCTGAAGACGTTCCTGGAACGGACGCTGAAGGAACTGGTGGCCCAGCCGATCCCGGATCTGGTCGCGGCCCGTTACGAGAAGTTCCGCAAGATGGGCGTCTTCCTCGAGGACGCCGGCTGAGGACGGGCCCGGGGTTCCCAGAGCAGGGGCTGCCAACGGTCGTGAGGGGATTTTTCACGAGCTACTCCCCCGTTTTCCACCCCTTCTCCAACGTCCGATAATGTCCGTTATGTCCGTTTCGGACCCCCTGTTTTCGGCGGCCAATCGTGTTTGCCCGCGTCGTCCAGCCCCACGCCACCACCGCCCTGCCCGGCCTCAGCGTCGGACTGGTAGCGGCGTCTGGGCACCGATTGGAAACCGCTGCGGTGCCGGCGTGCCGCCGGACTGGATTGGCGTCAGGCCATTGGGCACGGCCTGGAAGGCGGCTGGGGTTGTCTGGCCACCGAAGGCAGACTGGCGTTCGGCATAGCGATCATTCACACCGGCCGCCGGCGATCCCGCCGGCCCGGCTGGTGCTGCCATCCAGTCGGCGGCAGCTGAGACCTGCTTGGCGGCCTGAGCGGTTTCCGGATCGACCTTTACCCCGGCCCAGGCGGCCACAGAGGTGACCCCATCGAGCACCGCCTGCCAGGAGGTGGCCACCGGCTCAGCCTCAGTACGGCTCGCCCCAGCCATTCCTGTCGCTGCTGCGGCAGCCCCGCCGGCATCGAACTGCTCCTGGAACTGCTGCAGGAACGGGTTGATGGTCTCATGGATATCGGGCGGCAGATACCGGTCGGCTTCACCGATGAGCCGGGCGACCATCTGGCCGCTGCGGCTGCCGGTGATCTGGCTTCGGTATCCCGGCACCATGGTGACGGTGAAGAAGGTGACCACGACGCAAATCAGGGCTCCCTTGGCCAGCCCAAAGACAAGGCCGAGCTGATGATCAAAAGCCCCCAGATGCACCGCGTCGATCGCCGACGAGACCACCCGAAAGCCGATCCAGACCGCCAGCGAAGTGGCGACGTAGAGGCCAAGCATCGCCAGCAGCCGATCCCAAGGAGCCTGCTGACCGGTCAGCGGGGCCAGCTGGCCGCTGAACCGCAGGGCCACATACGAACTGAGGCAGATGCCGGCGATCCAGGCGATCTGCCAGATGATGCCCTTGAAATAGCCGAGCAGGCCCGCCGTGGCGAGCAGGCCGAGCATCACGATATCGTAGCTCTCGATCGACACACCGATTCTCCTTGTTGTCTCTGCCAGCAGCACCGCTGCTGTGGCAGGACTTTAAAGCGGGGGCATCCGACGTCAAAGTCCAGTTCGCGGCGGAATCGGCAGCTTCCTTCCCAGATTGCTGCACAACTGTTTTTCCCGGAAGCTGGGTGAATTCTTTGCCTCACCGGAACGGGTCAGCCAGTCGGAATCGACTGAAAATTCGGCAGAAACCCCCAACGCAAGAACCTCCAGTCTTCCTCAGCCCACCATTCACCGCAGTCGCCACGAAACCCCCAGCCTTCCCGTGCGGCCGTGCCGGTGAGCGAAAACTAAACGCTTGGGGAGTGCAGGGGGCTGCGGGTGACAGCCGCTCTGAAATGAGCATGTCCCCAGCCGAAATTGCTAGAGATGGTGTTGTCTGCGGGTGCCCGTGTGCGCCCGGTGGTCGAGGGACCGACCGCTCGCCGATCGGCAGTCGTCCAGTCAAAGGGCGGTTGACCGTGACCACGGCTGAAACACCACTCAGGGAGGGATTCGCACTGTGCCGGGATTCCGCGAGCACATCACCGGTTCGACCATCGTGGGCGTCGGCTACGGCGCCGCCGCCTGGTACGTCGGTGAAATTCCGCCGCTGACCTGCCTGCTCGGCGCCGGTCTCTGCTCGGTCGCCGGCATGCTGCCCGACCTCGACAGCGGCCCGGGAATTCCGATGCGGGAAAGCGTCGCCTTCGCCGCCGCGGTTGTGCCGGTGATGCTCCTGCCGAGGCTGGAGCAGTTCGGGCTGCCGACCGAGGCGTTGATCATCGCCTGCGGGGCGATCTACCTGGCAATCCGATTCGGGGTGACCTATCTCCTCAAGAACTTCGCGGTCCACCGCGGGATGTTCCACAGTATCCCTTCCGCCGCCATCGCCGGCCTTATCGCCTTTCTTGCGTTTGCGGCAGAAGATCCCCTCCGCCGCTACTTTGTGGCCAGTGCCGTCGTGCTCGGCTTTCTGACCCACCTTATCCTCGATGAAATCTGGTCGGTGAAGCTGGGGATGTTTGGCCCCAAAGTAAAGAAATCATTCGGCACAGCCGTCAAATTCCTCGGGAACGAAGCCTGGGCCAACATCGTCACCTACCTGCTCGTCATTGTGCTGGGTGCGCTTGCGGCCAATGACGCGGCCGTCACCGAAAAATTGGCGGTGGTCCGCCAACAGGTCGAGCAGGCGGCCCGCCAGTACCCGAACTATCCGGTCAACGCCCCCGTCTACCGCCGCTGATTGGCCAGGCCGGGGCAGGTTTTTTCGCGGCCAGCTTGTCTCCGGTTGCGGCTGCATCCATGATGCAACTGAATAGCAGGTACCATGCAGCCTGCCACCGCCCTTTTCGATTGATCCGGCCATGGACCTGCCAACAGCTGCCACCGTCCTGCCTGCCGACGGCAACTCGCTGCTGCTGGTCGGCTATCTGTTGGTGATCGCTGCGGCCGCCTTCTTCGGCGGCTCGTCGGTCTCGTTCCTGACCCTCGGCCACCGCAGGCTGCAGGTGCTGCTCTCGTTCACCGGCGGTGTGCTGCTCGGCGTGGCGCTGCTGCACCTGGTGCCCCATGCATTTCTGGAATTTGACCGTCGGCTCGACGCCACGATGACCTGGATGCTGGGCGGATTCTTCGCCATGTTCCTGCTGGAACGGGCCTTTCACGGCCACGCCCACCATACGGCTGATGGGGGCGAGCCAACGACCGCCTGCCTGCATGAGCCTGCCAGCCATGACGCCTGCCACGGGCATGCTCCCGACCCGGCCCACCACAGTCCCACCAGCCGCTGGGGCTGGGGTGGTGCCTTCGTCGGCCTCGGCTTGCACAGCCTCGCCGATGGCGCCGCTCTGGCGGCCGCGGTCAACGCCGACACCGGCCACGGTGCCGGCTGGCTGGCTGGCCTCGCCACCTTCCTGGCCATCCTGCTGCACAAGCCGTTCGATGCGGGCATCATCGCCACGCTGATGCTGGGGGCGGGCTGGTCAGGCCGCTTTCGGCGGCTGATCAACCTGCTCTACGCGGCGGCGGTGCCGGTTGGCGCGGTCCTGTTCGTCGCCAGCCTCGATCTTCTCGGTGACCGGCAGCAGACTGTCACCGGCATTGCTCTTGCGCTGGCCGCCGGCGCCTTCCTCTGCATTGCCGCCGCCGACTTGCTTCCAGAAGTACAGTTCCACAGCCATGACCGCGTCCTGTTGACCGTGGCGCTCGCGCTCGGCATCAGTCTGGCCTGGGGCATCACGGTGCTCGAGCGGTTTGCCCATCCGCACTCTCCACCGGCTGCGACCGACGGCCAGCCGCCGCCCGCATCACCCTCCGCAGCACCGGCATCAGCCGCCGGCAGACACGGCGGTCAGCGGAGCCGCCTGCGGCTCGACTTCGAGGCCACGGCTGCGGCGGACCTCGTAGACCGCAGCAAGCAGATCGGCAATCAGCCCCTGTTGCTCACGGATGCGTAGCCGCTGCGCCTGAAAGCAGACCGCGATCAGCCCCGCCAGACCGATCCCGCCGAGCAGATGCGGCGTCACCCAGTCCGCACTCCCCGGCCGGCCGGCTGCCGGATCGGCGGCACCACCAAGGGCTACGATCGCCACCACGCTCAGCATGCCGATCAGGGCGAAGGGAAACGAGGCCCGTTTGATCTGCTTGCTGCGGGCAATGAACGACGCTGGCAGGCTGTAGGTCTCGACCACCTCGCGGCACCAGCGGCCCGTTCCGATGAAGTACGTAACCGACATGCTGTTGACCAGCACCACGACGAGCGCCGCCAACACCCCCGAAAGCCGGTGCACCGTGCCCCACCGCAGGATGGCCTGGTCGGTCTGACCGTGCAGATCACCAATCCAAAGCCCCAGCCCGGCCGTCGCCACCATCAGGGCAACGGCGAAGGTGGCAACCCAGGCAAACATCTTTTCCATGACGACTCCCGAAACGGCCAAGGC
>CALAZQ010000484.1 GCA_937926325.1 uncultured Planctomycetaceae bacterium
GTGGCCGAGTTCGTGCACCAGGATCGAGACGAGCACCGCCCCAGCCCAGACGATCAGGTAGCCGATTAGGGCCCGCTGATCGCCCCCGGCGAACGACTGACAGATGCCCCAGCCGAGCAGGGCCGCGGCCAGCCAGAACCAGGCCGAGACGCGGACCGCAATCCCGGCAATCTGGAACTGCCAGTCAGCAGGCGTCGGCTGAGGTTCGGAAAGCAGCAGCATACCCTTGGTTGTATCTGATTTCAGGCCGCCTGCCCGGTTGCGTCTGCCGACGTGACATGCCACACCATGACGGCCCGCAAGCAACACGCATGGAGCGGGCGAGCCTTCATGTCGGGCGACGTCCGCGAAAGGTGATCAGGCGGCAGGCGACTGCCGCGGCACCGGAGGCGATCAAGAAACCAGCGGTCGGCTCCGGTACGGCGACAAGCTCGTAGCCGCTCAGTTCGGTGTCTTGTGGGAGCGTGATACTGGCAAAGTTGGCGGCATCAAATCCACCGGAAAACAGCGTCCAGCGGTCGCCTACCGTCGGGACGAACCCGCCGGAGAAGGCGATCACGAGATCACCGCCCGAGACATCGCTGGCCGCGTTTGCCGAGAAGGTGTCGTACTGCCCGCCTGCGGTGCCCGCGATATCGAGGAGCAGCGAGCTTCCTGTCGCGAACGTGCCGTCGACCATGGTCACGGCCCCCCCGCCGTTGCCGACATCGAGCAGCCCGGAAAGCGTGACGTCGGTAAGGGTCCCGGGCCCCGTCACGTTGGAGGAGAACGCAATCCCGTCACGAGACAAAAAAGGATCGACGTCGCCGACAACCGAGCCTCCGTTGAGCTCGACGCTGGCCGAGACCGTGCCGTAACCGGTCAGACTCGTGTTGGCGTTGAGTGAAAGAGGGCCTCCGGAGCCCATCGAGAGCGTGCCGCCGGAGAGCTGGAGCGTGCCGCTGGTGATTGCGAGGTTGGCCGCGTCAAAGGTGCCAACCTCTAGCAGCCCGCCGTCAAGCGTGGTGCCGGAGAGCGACGCGGATGCGCCGGAGAGCGTGACGGTCCTGCCGGTGGCGATCACCCCCAGGTTGCTATTCGCGCCGGTCAGGTCGAGCGTCGCACCAGCGTCCATGGTGAAGCTCGTGACGACCGAAAAATCCTGCCCGGCATTGAGCGAGAGCCTGGATCCGTTCCCAACGCTCACGTTGAGGGTGCCTAAGTTGAGCAGACTGTCGGCCTCGAGAAGGCCCCCATTGCTGACAGTGACCGTGAGCGCGCTCCCAGATGCTACGACCACCTCATTTCTGACGAAAACCACTGAAGGATTCGTGCTGGTGCCTGCAAACCCGTCGATCGTCAGCGAGGCATTTGTGGCAGACGAGGTCGCCACAAAGGCCTCCCCCGCAAGCACGCCACCGTTGCGGATTTCAACGCTGCTGCCCGTGTTTTGCTGGATGAAGAATCGATTGGTGAACGTGCCCTCGGTCAGGCTCATGTCCAGACGGGAGCGGTTGGCACCCACCAGCGTGCCGTCGATGACGAGCCGGCTGTTGTTGCCCCGCATGTCGAAATTGAAGCCATCCGCGATCGTCATTCGACCGGCATTTTCCAGTGTCAACTGGTTGTACGAACTCGAGAAGGATCCCAGTGTCACCGTGCCGGCAGCGGCGTAGGAATAGCCGGCGGTCGAGCCGATCAGATACACCGCCGGGTCACCTGCGGTCCCGCCGGCAGCCATCGTCAGGGGAACCGCAGCATCCACGGCGATCACACCCGCTCGGGCAACTGACAACCCGTAGCCACAACAAAGGCCGCCGAGGCAAGCAGCGAGCGAAGCTGCCAGGTTCTTGACGTGGCGGCGGCGTGACGAGAGAGAAAGCATCAGCGAGCGGTCCTTATTCAAAACGTTGATGATCGATGAAGGTGGCAACGGCCTGCTGCACGGCGGGGTCATCCATCAGCAAGGAGTGAACCTGGTTATACGCACGCAGTGCCCCGCCCGGCAGCCTGGTCTCATCGACACTGACGACGAAGTCGCCGGCTTCACCGACGAGGGGGTTGACGACCCCATCCGGCAGCCGGCCCGCAATGATGCCGAACGGGCAATTGGGAATGGCAAGGTGCGCCTCCAGGTGCGGCCACTGCGGGCCAAGCTCGAGCCCCCCCTGCCCCGCGACCAGGCCGTAGGCCGGGAGCTTGGCCAGTTGCCTGGCGATCGCAGCCCCCTGATTCGGCGGCCCGATCATCACCACCGTCTTGACCCGCTCGAGCAACTGCTGGTTGCCGTCCCGCTCCCAATCGCCCAATGCATGCCGCACGACAATGTTGCCCATGCTGTGTCCGACGAAACTAATCGCTGCCGTTGCGGAAAGCCCCTCAACAACCTCCCTGAGCGCGGCGGCATGCGTGGCGATCGATCCTCGGGTGCTGGCATATTCAAACAGCACGATTCGTCGTGTCTCAGGATGCTCCAGGGCGGTGCCGAGCTGCCGCATCGACGCCGCCGACCGAAACAGGCCGTGCACCAGGATGACATGGTGCAGCCCCGCGGACTGATCGCCGACGTGCTGCCGGTTGAGCACTCGTTCGCACGCTACCCGTGAACCCCAGGCATGGCGGACATTGGCGGGGTCGAGCAGCCGCCAGTGCCCGGTGACGACGTTCTGCTGGATCCGCCAGCCGTCCCGCCAGCAATGGTCGGTCCAGAACTGCTTGCCGCCGGCGGTCGGGAGCTGCAGGTTGAAGTTCTCGCTGCTGTCGGTGAACTCTGGTCGCGGGGCAGCACCGTCGATCCGGCTGTCTGGAGCGGCCATCGGAGCCTCGGTCTCAAATGAAGGAAACACGCACACGGCAGCGACGGCAGCCAGCAATAGTCTGTGGGTTTTACCCATATCGCAGTCGGCTCCAGTCGCCTGATCGATCCTTACCCCAGCGTAATCGGTTCCAGACTCAGCCGCCGGCGGTCTAGGCCGCGCGGCGAGGATCGTCCGCCGATGTGACCGACTGCTCCCCGGCCGCAATCGCCAGGACGACCTCGGCAGCGCGGGCCGCCGAGCCCGGCCGGGCGACGGCATCGGCCACTTCCCTGATCCGGGAGCGAACTTCCTCGAGCGCAGTGGCGTCGGTCAGCCACGTGATCACGTGGCCGGCGGCCCGCTCGGCCGGATCGCCGACGCTCAGATATTCAGGGAACACGGCTTCGGGATCGGCCGGCGGCACTCCGCGGGGTGGCCAGAGCACCGGCCGGACCGGCCCCACGGGCTCGCGGCAGGCAAGCAGGTTGACCAGCGTGATAAACCGGGCGTGACGGAAGAAGCTCTGCACGACGTAGGCGAAGCCGCCGATCCGATAGACGATCACCGTCGGCACGCCCGCGGCGAGCAACTCGAGCGACACCGAGCCGCTGACGGCGATCGCGACGGTGGCCTTCCCGATCAGTTCGCGGGTCTGCCCCGCGGCGACCTCGACGTCCAGGCTCTGCATCTCGGGGCTTTCCGCAATCACCCGCCGCACCCGAGCGGCATGCCGCTCGTGGAGGGCCGCCACGACGAGCCGCGCGGCGGGCACCTCCCGCCGCACCGCCTCAGCCGCCCGGAGGATGCTGCCGAGATTGCCGTCGATCTCCTGGCCACGCGAGCCGGGCAGGAGGAGCACCAGCGGCCCAGCCGCGCCGTCAGCCGGCGGCCACCCCGGCCGGCCGGCATCAGGGCGAGTGTCGAGCTCGTCGAAGAAGGGATGGCCGACGAGCGTGCTGGCCATGCCCTGCCGCGTGAACCAGTCGTGCTCGAAAGGCAAGGCCGAGAGGACGTGGTCCACCAGCCGCCGCATCTTGTTGATCCGCCAACTCGCCCAGGCCCAGATCTGGGGTGGGCAGTAGAAGACGACCGGGATGCCATGTCGCTTGGCCCGCCAGGCGAGCCACCAGTGGAAGCCGGGGAAGTCGACCAGCACGCAGACATCGGGCTTCTCGTCAAGGAAACTCCGCTCCGCCCGGCGGGCCAGATCGACGAACCGATGAATCGAGACGACCACCCGCACGAACCACATCACCGCCAGGCTCGTCAGGTCGGCCACCAGCCGGCAGCCAGCGGCCTCCAACTGCGGCCCGCCCAGGCCGACACACTCGACATCGGGCCGCCGCCGCCGCACCGCCCGCACGAGCGCCGCAGCGTGGTGGTCACCCGAAGGCTCACCGGCTGAGAGAAAAATCCGCATTGAAAACTCCACCGGAGCAGGGCTGCTTCGCAGGAGTATTTCAAGAACGGCCCGGCCGACCTAGGCCATTTTGGGGCTGTATCCCGCGGCTACCTGGCCGGGGCAAAGCCCTTGGCGATGTCGCCGAAGACCATCGTCACCTGCTCGTCGGGCCCGGCCTTGGCGACCTTGCCTTTGCAGTTGTTGCAGCAGAAGCCGACGGTCGCACCGCCGATGTCGAGCTCCGTGCCAGGCTTCACGCCACGGCCGCTCAAGGGGCAGCCCTTCTGAACGAGCTGGCGGGTGACCACCATCTGCTGATGGGCCTTGGCGGCGAACTTCGCCGAATCGGCCTCGAACGCCTTCTCGCACTTCTCGCAGCAGAACCAGACGCTTCCGCCGTCGAACTCGACACTCACCTCGGGGTCGCAGGGCTGATCAGAGACCGGGCACATCGGCTGCGGCCCCTTCGTCGCCGGGGCCGCGATCACCACGGCCGTCAGGACGGCGGCTCCGGCTGCACATAGAAACGACATCTTCATGGCTGCATTCTCCGGGGAGTCTGGAAACGTCTGCTGGAGCCGCACGCCCCACGCAAACCTGCGACCCGGATCATAGCCCCGGGTCGCTCGGCAGGACAACGTGCTCTCGGTATCGGGGTTCCGGCAAACCCACGGCGATGACCGCCCCGGCGGCGATCACAGCAGACCCTGCCACGAAGACCGGCCGGGCACCGATCTGGTCGACCGCCAGGCCGATCAGCGGCGAGAGCACGAAGGGAGCCGCCAGGGCCGCCCCCACGATGCTCACATAGCGGGGATGCTCCGGGATGCCGGGGGCCAGTTCGAGGGCGTAGCCCATCAGAATCTTCAGGGTGATCGGATTGAGCCCGAGCGGGGCATAGACGAGCCAGAACCAGCGGCCCGCGACCGCCGGCGAGAGGAGCGAGAGGCCGGTCACGATCAGCGGCGTCAGGGCGGAGACGGCCACCAGCCCGATCAACACGATCCGCGTGCCCCGCCGATCGGCCAGCGGCCCTGCCACGATGCTCACCAGCCCGGTCGCGATGTTCTGCACGACCACCCAGGTGACGAGGCTCGTCATCGGCGTGCCGAGGGTGTCGCGGGCGAAGGCCTGGTAGTGCGGGAAGAGCATGATCACCGCCGAGAAGCAGGCCGCCACGACTGTCAGCCGCCGCAGGGGTGGATCGGTCGCCAGGATCTTCCGCCAGGTGGCGAGGCCGGCCACGAGCCCGGCCAATCCGCTCGCCGGACGGCCGCCCTGCCCCGCCGGCTCGTCGGGCGGCTCGTCGAGGAGGGCGGGCACGACCGCCGCGGCGGCAAAGAAGACGGCCGTGGCGGCGAAGATCTTCGGGAAGCCGTCGGGCTCGGCCAGCCACGGACCCAGCAAGAAAATCGAGGCGGCGATCGCCAGGACGCTGCCGATCGCCACGCTGACAAGCAACGCCCGCCCCCGGTTGCCCGGCTGGATCAGCTTGCCCTGAAGCGTCGCCAGGACGAGTTGATTGAGGCCGTTGACCGCCGAGAAGCTGGCATAGAGCACGAGAAAGAGCCCGGCAAGCAGGTGGGGCCGGGCCGCCGCCAGGGGCTGCCAGGCGGCGGCCAGAATCCCGAAGGTGGCGGCCAGGGCGACGGACGTGACCACGGCCACCGGCCACTTCCGCGGCATCCGCGAGAGCGGCCCGGCGAAGAACAGCGGGGGAATGCTCTGCCCGCCCCGGTTGAGCACCGGCAGCAGGCCGCGGAGCAGGCCGGAATCGGCGACCGCGTCGAGTACCGCCGGCATGTTCACCGTCTCGGTCTTGAAGACCCAGCCGACCCGGGCCAGCAGCTGGTAGACGACGATCCAACAGGTGTTGCGGATTTCCCGGGTCGGTGTTGTGCTCCGCGAACGATGGTTGGAGTTGTGTGGGACTGCCATGCGACTACGATCAGAGGCGGGGCCCCAGGAGGGGCCCGGCCGAATCGTGAGGATAGTCGATCATGCCACTGGCCGTTTCTTGTTCGAGGCGGACTTTTCTCGGCCAGCGGGTCGGCTGGACGCTGCTCATCACAGCCTGCATCACCGCCGTCGTCACGCTGCCGCTTCGGGCTGCCGAGGAGCCCGGCGAACTGGTCTGGTTCGGCACCTACACCGG
>CALAZQ010000485.1 GCA_937926325.1 uncultured Planctomycetaceae bacterium
GGTGGTGAGCTGCTTGGCCCGATCATGGGCAAAGCTGAGCTGATCCAATGCGGCGGCCGCATCGTCCTCGGCAAACTGCGTGGCCACCGCCACCAGCTTCGCTGGCGATTCGCGGCGGATGAGCGTCACCCGGCCGGTCGCCGTGCCAGCGAGCAGGTGGCTGCCGTTTTCCGCAACCGCCAGGGCCGTGACCGGCCCACCAACTGACAGCTCAGCCAGCGGCTTTGCCGTCGCCACGTCCCAGAGTCGCAGGCGGCCCGCCGCGGTGGCCGAAACCAGCTGCTGACTTGCCGGCACTGCCGCCAGCACCGTCACCCGGCTCTGCTCATCACCCAACACGGCAGCGGGGGCTGCCGCCCCACCCGCCGTCGGCACGGTGTCGGGCAGCGGCCAGAGTGCGATCTTCTGCTCCACAGCGATGGCCAACCGGTCGCCCAGCCAGGCCACCGCCGTGACTGGCCCGCCGACATCGAGACGGCCACGCTCCGCTCCATCGGCAACCCGCCAGTGCCGCACGGTGCCGTCGGCAGCTGCCGAAACCAGCCGGCTGCCGTCAACAAACACCAGTCCGGTGACCGCAGCGGTGTGTCCGGTGAGGGTCAACCCGCGGAGGGCGCCAGTCTCGGCGTCAGCCAGGCGGATGCGACCGTCAGCAGCACCGAAGGCAACGAGCCGCCTATCTGGTGAAACGCCGAGACAGACTGCCTCGTGGCCCGCCAGCCGCCAGTCGGGCCGCGGCGGCTGCCGCTGCCAGATCTTGACCGTCTGAAAGCCGCCCGTGGCGATCCGGCTGCCATCGGGGCTGAAGGCGACAGCCTGCACGAGACCGGCATGGGCCGCACCGGCACGACCGAGGCCTGCCGCCGTCGGCAGGCGGGGGTCGGTGAGTCGGGCCACGCTGCGGCCGAGGTCGATATCGAACAGGGTGAGTTCATCGGCCTGCCCGGCAGCCACCAGCCGGCCGTCGGGCGAGACCGCCAGGCCATAGATCGGCCGCACCACAGCTGCCGGCGGCTGCCAACGCAGCGCAGCGGTCGGCCGCACATCGCCCTTGGCCCCCTCGTCGATCCACCGCTTGATCACCTCCGCTTGCGCAGCAGACAGCCTGGGGGCAGCGCGGTCGTTGTCGTCGGGCGGCATGGTCGGCTCGTCGAGGTGGGCCGCCAGCCGGTAGAGCGGACTGGCCTCACCATTGCCAGGCAGCACAGCGGGCCCTGAGATGCCCCCGGCGAGAATCTGCTGCGGGGTCTCCAGAATCAGATCGGCCTCGGCGGCCGAAGCGTGATGACAGGCGATGCAGCTTGTTCGCAAAAGCGGCAGCACATCCTGCTGAAAATCGGTCGGTTCGGCGGCAGCGAGCGGACCGGCAGCGATTGCCACGATCAGACCGGCCAGCAGTAGCCGAGGAATCCAGCGGGCAGATGCAATCATTTTCCAGCCTCTTTTGCCGGGGGAGCAGTCACCTCGACCACGAAACTCGGCGACGAGATGAAGGCGGTCACATCCCGAGGCTCGGCAGCCTTCGACAGATCGGCAACCCGCTTCTTGAGGAAGGCCTCTTCTTTCGCGGCAGCCTCCCGGCGGGTTGCCGCTTGCTTCACCGCCTGTTCGGCCTGTTCCAGGGCCTTCGTGGCGGCAGCCAGACTCTCCGCCTGCGCTGAGTCGCCTGCCTGATTCTTCAGCTCTTCCAGACTTGCCCGGGCCGCGTCGCGGGCTTGTTCAGCCTGCTTCAGGTCTTCCGCTACGTTTGCCAGCGTGACGGCAAAGTCGTCGAGCTGCCGCTGTGCCCGGACGGCTGCCTCGGGGTTCCGCGGATAGCCGCAGAGAATCTGCACCACCAAGTGGGCTGGATAGCGTCCGGGGGGCATCTGCTTTGGCAGCGTCAGTTCGATCGATCCCTCATAGCGGTTCTTGGCCGCCGGCTTGTCGAGCACGACCTTCGGCAGCTTCGGCCACTTGGCGTAGGTGGCCGGCAGGCCGCGGACCTCGACGGTCGCACTGCCCTTGAGCTCGACCCGTCCCTCAACCACAAAGGGGATGGCCAGCTTCTCACCCGGCGCGGCAGCCAGCACTGCGTCTGGAGAGACCGCCGCCGTCACCGCCGCCGCTTCCATGCCGACACTCAGTTGCAGATCGGCCACCAGCCGCGACTCAACGAACTCGGTGCGATAGTTTTTGTTCCAGACGGTGGTGCTGAAGATCGCCTCGCGCTCGAGTGGCTCTGGCATGCCGACCGCCCGGCCGATCAGCCGAATCGGGCCCTGCCAAGACGCCGCCTCGTCGGTCGCGGTGAGGACAAGTACCGCCTGGTGCTCTCCCGCAGCGAGCGTCACCGGCGGTCCGCTGACCCCGTCAGGCAGACCCTCGGCTCGCAGTTCGACCGGGCCATCAAAGCCACCCCGCCGGTAGCACTGAACGAGAATCGGCTGACTGCCACCCCGCTGCAAATGCGGGTTGGTGGGGAAGACCACGTCTCGCTGGGCTCGATACTCAACCAGGGCCTTGCAGGTGGCGACCAGATTGAAGTCGGGCCGCTCCGGCCCGACGATCAGCCGGTAGGTATGCCGCGGATGCGCCAGCGAACCGGCGTAGAGGTCCCAGACCCGCACCAGATGTGGCCGGTCACTGGCGGCGGCGAACGTGACCGCCGGATCGTGGCAGGCGACGTCGAAGGGCTGATTGTGAAACCGGCCGTCTGGTTCATCCTGACGGGCGCACTCCTTACCCGGCACGACAGCCGGGGCGGCTGGCGTAGCCGGTTCTTGCTTGGCGGCCTCGACAGTCCCAGCTTCCCAGACCGTGAGCGACGGGTCGGTCGGGAGCATCAGCCGCTCCGAGATCACTTCAACGGCATACCGCTGGCCTTGCTCGGGGCTGAAGACGAAGAAATCGTTGTCACGGCGGCCGAAGAACCGGCCCACGACCTCGCAGGGCGGAACGATCGGCTGGGCAGCAGCCGGCGTCTCGTTCGGTTCGACCTCCGTTACCACCGGCAGCCGTGTCAACGAAATGAACACGGGGTTGGCCGGCCCCGCCGCTGAGGGCAGCCGGTATTCAAAGCCCTCAACCTGAACCTGGTTCGGCTCCCGCAGATGGCTGGCCGTGGTCAGGCCAAAGGGCATGCCGCCGGCCGGTGCCTCCAGCGTGATCTGGCACTGCTCAAGCCGCTCAAAGCCCGCCGGGGCGGTAGCCCCCGGGCCCGGCGGCAGGTCTGCCGGCTGACCGGCAGGCAGGTGATAGCCGAAGAGCGTCACCGTCGCCGGCTTGCCGGCCTCGACCACCGGCGGCCAGACAAAGTCGACCCAGGGCCGCCGACTGGCGCTGAGCCGATAGCAATACTCAGGCCCGCCGCGATAGAGACTGTCCCGGAGCCGGACGGCATAGTCACCGTCCATCGCGGCGGTAAAGGCGACCACCGGCTCGTGGGTATGGGTGGCCCGATCAAAGCCGATCTGGCGGCCCTCGGGGTCGAGCACCTCCAGCATGCCGCTGAGCTTGGAGTCGAGCCGGTGGGCCTGCAGCGAAACCACCAGCCGGTCGCCCGCCGCGGCCGTGACCCGGTAGTGGTCGATCGCCTCCTTATCGACCCGGCCGTTGACCACCGTATCGATGGGCAGCAGCATCGCCTGATCAGCCGTCTTGGTGTCGCCACTTTCCAGAGTCTGCGGCCGGTCTCCCACCGCGAACGCCCGCGGGGTCGACAGACCGAAACGGCCGGCCACCCGCACTTCGTAGCAGCCAACCGGCACGTCGGCGGCAACACTGACGCTATAGCGAGTGGTGAACGGCTCGGGCTGCTCAGCAAATGGCCGAGTCGTTGTCTGGGGGACCGCCTTGATACCTAAATGGGAGAAGACCAGGCTGGCTGCTTCGTCCAGGTCGTCGCCGGCCACGGTGACCTCAACCGCCTCGCCCTGCTGGCAGCCGGGCGGCCAGATGGTGCTCAGGCGGGCATTGGGCAGCTCAACCCCGACAGCCAGCGGCATACCGGCGGCAACTGCCAGCAGCAGGATCGCGAGACGATGGCCGTGGAGCAGAAGATGCATCGGGTGGAGGAGGCGGTGCGTCATGGAGTGGTGCTGCCTGCGGCCGCCGCTGACGATCGCAGCGGCCGGCAGGTCGAGACGGTCAACGTCAGTGGGTAAACAGAAACTCTTTGGAGTTGACGAGGCTCCAGATCAGATCTTCATAGGCCTGCTTGGCGTGCTGCTTCTCATCGAGATAGGCGACGACAATCTCCGTCTCAGCCGGGGTTGGCTGGCGGCCATAGGCGATCAGATAGAGTTCTTCAATCTTGGCCTCGACGGGCTGGTCCTTGGCGTTGGCCAACTGGTTGGCCCGGCCGCTCCCGTTGCCGAGCTTGCCGGCGAGATCGCTGGAGTTGAGCAGTTGCAGGCCCTGGGACAGGTTGGCGTCAGTACCCCGCTCACACTCGCAGGCACTCTCCCCCTTCGGCCGGCCGAAGACCTCGAGAAACGGTGACGAAAAGTCGCTGTCGGGCAGTTCCATCGCCCGAGCTCCAGCCGGCATGCCGGCGTAGCGGGTCGTCACCCCGGTGAGCGTATCGATCGCGTCGGCGAGGATTTCTGCCGGGAGCCGCCGGGGGGCAAACCGAGAAAAGTTCTGCCGGTCGGCCAGGTTGACCGCGTTGGGCTCGGAGCTGAGCCGGTAGGTATTCGACCGGCAGATCAGCCGGATCAGTTCCTTGAGGTCATAGCCGCTGCTGACAAACTGGGCTGTCAGGGCCTCAAGCAGGGCAGGATTGGTCGCCGGGTTGGTCGCCCGCATGTCGTCTTCCGGGTCGACCAGCCCGCGGCCGAAGAAGTGCTTCCAATAGCGGTTCACCACCGCCCGGGCGAAGAACGGATTTGCAGCATCGGTCATCCAGTCGACCAGGGCCAGCCGGGGGTCTTCGGTGGCGGGAATCTGCGGCGGCTCCGCTCCCAAGCCTGCCGGAGTGAGCTTCTGCTTGGTCTTCGGGTGCTCGACCTCGGCCTGCTTGCCCTGGTGGAACAGCCGTGATTCGGCGGGTGAGTAGCCCGGCTTTTCGCCCAGTTGCGAGAAGAAGGCGAGCAGCCGGTGATAGTCAGCCTGGCTCCAGCGGTCGAAGGGATGGTGGTGGCATTTCGCGCAGGCGATCCGCTGTCCGAGAAACAGCTGGGCCACATCCTCGACCCGGCTCTCGTTTTCCTTCACCGCCCGATACCAGGCGACCGGTGGATTTTCGCTCATCTCGCCCGAGGCGGTCAGGATGCCGCGGACGATGCGGTCGTAGGGTCGATTTTCCCGAAAAGCCTGACGCAGCCAGTCATAGAAGGCGTAGGTGCCGGGCTTTGACAGGTCGCGATTGTTGGCGTCCCGCTTGTTCCGCAGCACCGCCGCCCACTTGGTGGCGAACGTCTCGGCGTAATCACCGCTGTCGAGCAGCCGATCGATCGTCCGGTCCCACTTGTCGGGGTCGCCGTCCGCGAGGAAGCCCTCGACCTCATCCTTTGTCGGCAGCCGGCCGGCGATGTCGATCGTCACCCGCCGCAGAAACGAGGCGTCGTCGGTCAGCGGCGAGGGCGGCAGGCCAAGCAGCGTGAGCTTGGCGAAGACATGCTCATCGATCAGGGTGCGAACCGGCGGCAGGCTGTCGACGACGTGCCCCAGCGGAACGGTCGCCCGGAAGACGGCCACCTGCGACTGAAAGCGAATCATGACAGCAACATCGCCCGGCTCGGCGCGGACGGAAACCAGGCCCTGCCGGGTCACGGTGGCCATCTCTGGCACGTTGGCCTCGTAGACCGCCGTCGCGGTGACATCCCGGCGGCTGCCGTCTGAGTAGACGGCGGTCACGATCAACTGCTGGGCATCCTCCGGCTGCATCAGCCGAGCCTCGGGAAAGACCTCGATGCGGTCGATCGTCGGGGCCGTCGGATCACCCGGCTGGCCACCCTCGGCGATCCACCGCCGCAGCAGGCTGTAGTCGGGCGAGCCAACCGCCAGCCGCGCACCACCCCCATGAGGCATCACGCCGGCCCCTTTGGCGAGCAACAGGCTGCGGTCGGGCAGGACGAACGACAGCCGCCGGCCGCGGGACTCGCGGACCAGATGGGCGTAGTCTTCGTCGGGTTCAAAGCCGAGTAGCGACAGCCGGAAGCCGTTCTGGCCAGCGGCCGCCCCGTGGCAGCCGCCGCCGTTGCAGCCGTGCTTGGTCAGCAGCGGCACCACCTCATTGGCAAAGTGAACGCGGGGGCTGTCTGCGAACTGCCGGACCTGAATTTGCAGCCCCGTGGCCGCACCGCTGCCAGCCAGGCTGGCTGTGATCACCGCGTCGCCATCAGC
>CALAZQ010000486.1 GCA_937926325.1 uncultured Planctomycetaceae bacterium
GCGGTCTCCTGCAATAACGGGGCGCGGCGGTGGACGCCCATAGAACTTGCCTTCGACTACTGCATCGGCGAACTCCGTCGCGATCATGCCACGCCGGCTCATCTGCATGACGTGATGCAGACCGCCCTCAGCCACGGTCGCACCCAGTCGGTGACGATGCCGCTTGACGGTAGCGACGAACCAGAGTCGCCTGGCTGGATCGCTGTTACCCGGCGGACGATCGCCACGATGTATGCCCTCGGGGGCCACATCGAAATGCCCTGGGACACCTACCTGCCCACCCCCGACGCCCGGCGGTATTTCGGGAGGCCGGAGAACTACGCCGACCTCACCGCCTTCATTCGCGGCATCGCGGCCCACCTTGATGGGCACGGCGAAGCCTACGCCAGCGGCTGTGGTGTGGTCGATGACCGCTGGCAGCAGCAGCCGGTGACCCTGCCGACAGCCGATGGTATTTTTCTCACTGTTCGTGCTCGTCCTGGAGATCCAGAAGCCCCACTGGTGATGCATATCATCGACTGGCGGGACGAGCCTGCCCCCGTTGCCATCACAATCGATCGGCCTGCTTTTTTCGGCACGGCAGACCTCACGGCCCGGCTGCTGCAGCCGGTTCGGCCTGTCGACGAGAAGGCCCACGCCGCCGCCTTCGACTCCGGTGACTACGCCGGGCTTGTCGAAACAACGAGTGTCAGCATCGATCGCGAGGGCCGCCTACTGCTCCCAGCTTTCGATCCCTGGGGCGTGGTCGTGTTTGCGGCGGCTCCCTGATCAGGCCCCCTGCGTCCGCTCGCCAGCGTTCAATAGCTGCCGATCAAGACCCGGTCGTTGTCGCTATCAGCGATCACCAGCCAGCCATCGGGGGCAATGCGGGCACCGTGGGGCCGCCGCCTGTTTCAAAGCAAATTGACAAACAAGCGCACGGCCGTACACTTCTTTAGGCTCTGCGGCTTTGAGACTGCGGTGGGCGGCAGCGTATGATGGTTTGAGCATTGATGAGTCATGCCATTCTTCGATTTCATCTGGCTCGAAGCGGTCCGCGACAAACTTGCCGAGCGCGAGATTTCGACCGATGAAATCGAAGCGATTGTCAGCCACCCGGAGTTTGAAGACTTGAGCCGCTCCAGCGGACTGCCGGTTTCCTTCGGGCATCTGCCAGACGGCCGGTTTGTGATTGTCGTCTATCGCTGGGTTGATCACGTCACCGTTCAGCCGATTACCGCCTATGAGGTGCCAGAGTGACCCCTTCCAATCAAATGAGCGATGAGGACGTCGAGGCTGCCGTGCGGAACGAGCTGCCGCGGTTGCTTCAGCGTCGCCAGGCTGGTCAACGGGCGGCAGCAGAGGACACGGTCAGCGGCCGACTGCGGCGGGCGGTGAAGGCGATGCGGCAGCCCTACGAGCAACTCTGTGAGGTTACCGGTATTCCGTTCGAGCAACTCGTCGACTTCATGGCCGGCGGCCAGCTCACATCGGACGCCCTCGACCGCCTTGCTGCGGCCACGCACTGCGAACTTGTGCCGCGCGAGACGGATTCATCACGATGAGGCCTGCCGGCAATACTTAGTAGCTGCCGATCAAGATTCGGTCGTTGTCGCTATCAGCAATCACCAGCCGGCCATCGGGGGCAATGCGGGCACCGTGGGGCCGCCGTAACTGGGTGGTCCTCCAGTCAGTGCCGATGCCGGCACCGGCCTGCGGCGGCATGCCGGCGACGAGATCGATCACCGCGGTCTCCGGGTCATAGCGACGCACAGCGTGGTTCTCGGTATCGACGATCAGCACCCGCTGCTCACGGTCCATGCAGACATATTTCGGTCCGTTCAGGCGGGCCTCGCGGCCCGGGCCATCATCACCGCCGTAGCCTGCCTGACCTGAGGCATTGACGACCGTCCGCAGGCGGCCGTCACGAATGGCCACCAGCGCATTGCCCTCACGCAGGACCAGATAGACCGTGCCATCGGTAGCCTCACAGACTGCCCGCGGCCCGGCCAGTGGTGACTCGACCGCCTTGGCCCCATCAATCGGACTGCCCTTCATGCCGTTCCCGGCCAGTGTCGTGACCGTGCCGTCTTTGAGGTCGATTGCCCGCAGCCGATGGTTCTTGATGTCGGCAATCAGCAGCCGGGTGCCGTCGGGCGAAAGCGAGCCACAGTATGGCTGATCGAACTGAGCGTTTGTGGCAGGACCACCGTCACCGGAGAAACCCGCAACACCGGTGCCGGCGACGGTTGTCACCGTACCAGCCTGCGGGTCGAGCCGTTTGATCTGATGATTGAAGGTGTCGGCCAAATAGATCGCGTCGGTAGCAGCGATGGCGAGGTCATGCATGCCGTTCAAGCGGGCGTCAGTGGCAGCCACTGCCGGCCCGGCTGCCAGCGGGGGGGTCTTGCTGCTGCTCTGATGAAAAACCCCCGCCACAAACTCGACTGCGAGTGGGCTCGGGGCGGCGGCCACCACTGGCCTGACCAAGCGGAAGACCCGGTTGCCACGGGTGAACTCAACGCCGTAGAGCCGGCCGTCGCCATCAAAGTCGATCGCGAACGGTTCGTTGACGATCGCCGCCGAGGGCTGCTTGCCCGTTCGGCCCTGCCGGCTCCCGATCAACACCTCAACTGCAGCAGCGGGACCAGCTGCGCCCAAGACACATGCCAGAGCGATCACGAAACCTGCCAACGCGTTCATGTTCCAGCCTCCCTCCACCGGTTCCATCCATAATCTGCGGGCTGCAGACATTCGCCGCAGCATAGCTGAGGAGATGGCGTTGAGCCGCGAAATCTGCTGCCTCGGCTGGAAAAATCTGAATGTCTTGCCCGATTGCCGCAAGTACGGTGGTGTTGTTCGTTAAAAAAACCTGCCTTCGACAATTCTTCGCAGAATCTCCTGCCGTTCGCCTCAAGACAACCCACAAGAAGTCAGATGCCCAACGCCCACGATGATCGTCCCGGTGTGCTGATCGTGGTCGGTGATGCCACCGAAACCGTCGATACGCTCTACCCGTTCTACCGGCTTCAAGAGGCAGGCTTTCGGCCGGTCGTGATTGCCCCGGAAAAGCGGACCTACCAGATGGTGCTGCACGAGGTTCGCCCCGGCTGGACGATCACCCGGGAATGGGAGGGCTATCAGATCACGGCCGACCATGCCTTTGCCGAGATCGATCCAGACGACTATGTCGGCATCTTTTTCAGTGGTGGCCGGGCGCCGGAGTACATCCGCTACGACGAGGATCTGGTCCGCATCACCCGGTATTTCTTTGCCGAGAACAAGCCGGTGGCCAGTGTCTGCCACGGCGTTGAGATTCCTGCCTACGCCGGCTGTGTGCAGGGCCGCAAGATGGCGACGGTGCCCAAGTGCCGGTTTGATCTTGAGGTGGCCGGTGGCATCTTCGTCGACGCTCCCTGCGTGATCGACGGCAACCTGATCAGCGGCCGCACCTACCACGACAGCGGCAGCTTCGTCGGCCC
>CALAZQ010000487.1 GCA_937926325.1 uncultured Planctomycetaceae bacterium
AGCCGAAGCAGCCGAGGAGGCCCCCCGGCCGGTGCCGATTCGCAGCCGGCAGAGCCGCCGCGTCAAGCAGCTGGAACTCGACCTCGCCCCTGATCCGGCCGGCGACTATACCCTGCCCTCGCTCGACCTGCTGCTGCCGCCTGAGCAGCTTGCCCTCGAGGAACAAGAGGCCGAGGTCCGCGAGCGGGCCCGCGTGCTCGAGCAGACCTTCGCCAACTTCGGCTTCAAGGTGCGGGTGGTCGAGATCGAGACCGGGCCGGTCATCTCGCAGTATGAGATCGAGCTGGAAGCCGGCCTGCGGCTGGCCAAGATCACCAACCTGGCTGATGACCTGGCCATCGCCCTCCGGGTGCCGGCGGTCCGGATCGTCGCGCCGATTCCAGGCAAGAACTCGGTCGGCGTCGAGGTGCCCAACACCGATCGGCAGATGGTGCGGCTGCGGGAGGTGATGGAGGAGACCCAGGCCAAGACCCGGACCATGAAGATTCCGGTCTATCTCGGCAAGGACGTCGCCGGCAACCCGATGGCGGTCGACCTGGCCAGCATGCCCCACCTGCTGATCGCCGGCCGGACCGGTACCGGCAAGAGCGTCTGCCTCAACTCGATCATCGTCTCGATGCTGATGACCCGGCGGCCCGACGAGGTCCGGATGCTGATGATTGACCCCAAGATGGTCGAACTGACGCCTTACAAGTCGCTGCCGCACCTGATGCACCCGGTCGTCACCGACATGAAGAAGGCCGAGGCGATCCTCGCCTGGGCGGTCGACAAGATGGAGCAGCGGTACGCCCTGCTGGCCCGGGCCGGCGTCCGGCACCTGACGCAGTACAACGCCCTCGGCCGCGAGGAACTCCTCAAGCGAATCAACCCCGAAAGCCAGGAAGAGGCCGACGCCATTCCGACGACCATGCCGTTCATCGTGATGATCGCCGACGAGATCGCCGACATGATGATGACCGCCGGCAAGGAGATCGAGCAGTACATCATCCGGCTGGCCCAGAAGAGCCGGGCGGTTGGCATCCATCTGATTTTGGCCACCCAGAAACCGACGGTCGATGTCATCACCGGCCTGATCAAGAGCAACCTGCCGGCACGGATCGCCTTCCAGGTGGCCAGCCGAACCGACAGCCGGGTGGTGCTCGACGAATGTGGGGCAGAGAAGCTGCTCGGGAACGGCGACATGCTCTTCCTCTCGCCCGGCACCAGCCTGACCCTCCGTGGCCAGGGCACGTTTGTCAGTGACGACGAGATCGGTCGGGTGATGGGCACGATTGGCACCGCCGAGCCGCAGTACGCCGCCGAACTGGTCAACCTGCAGCCGGCACCCTCAGGTGATGAGCCGGCCAAGGGCTCGACCGGCAAGGACCGCGACGAGCTTTATGAGGCGGCGGTCGAGGTGGTGATCCGCGAGGGCCGCGGCAGCGTCTCGCTGCTGCAGCGGGCGCTTGGTGTTGGCTACGGTCGTGGGGCCCGGCTGATCGATTACATGGCTGAGGACGGCATTGTCGGCCAGTATGCCGGCAGCCAGGCGCGTGAAGTGCTGATGACCATGGAAGAGTGGGCGGCGGCTCAGGGTGAAGAACCCGTGCCTCCCGATCCACCACCACGCCGGCTGAAGATCAATCCACATGCCGAGGAGGAATCTGGTGAGGTAGACGAGATCGAAACAGATGAGGACGCAGGCGATACCGCCGAGGCCTGGGATGAGGCTGAAGCTGACGCGGCCGACGACGCCGACGAGGAGGTTGAAGAAGACGCCGACGACGAGGTGTCCACGGACGACGGCGATGAGGAGTACGAAGAGTACGAGGAGGAGTACGACGAAGAATACGAGGACGAGGAAGAGCCCGACGCCGATGATGCCGAAGACGAGGAAGAGGCATGAAAGCAGCGGTCATTGATCAGGTCGGCCCGCCAGAGGCCATTGTCGTCCGTGAACTGCCCGACCCGGTAGCGGGGCCCGGGGAGGTGCTGGTGCGGGTTCGGGCTGCGGCGGTGAACCCGATCGACACCTATGTGCGGGCCGGTAGCGTGGCCATGCCCCTGCCCTTCCCGTTTATCGTGGGCTGCGATCTGGCCGGTGAGGTGGTGGCGGTTGGGGCCGGCGTCAATGTCTTCAAACCGGGTGACCGGGTCTGGGGCTCAAATCAGGGCGTGCTCGGCCGGCAAGGGACCTGTGCTGAGCTGGCGGCTGTACCAGCCGAGTGGCTCTATGCGACGCCCGCCGGTGTCAGCGATCGTGACGCTGCCGCTGCGGCATTGGTCGGTATCACCGCCCATCTCGGGCTGGTCCACCATGCGGCGATGCAGCCGGGAGAGACCGTACTCGTAAACGGCGGCTCGGGCGCGGTCGGCTCGATGGTGATTCAGATGGCCGGGCTGCTCGGGGCCCGGGTTGTGGCCGTCGTAGGTACCGATGCAGGGCTTGCCCGGGTCCGCGAACTTGGGGCAGTCGCCCTCGACCGTCGCAAGGCTGGCCTCACCGAGGCGATCACTGCCGCCTGTCCTGAAGGCGTGAACCTCTGGTGGGAGGCCCTCCGCGAGCCCGACTTTGATACGGCAGTCGGTAGCCTGGCCGAAAACGGACGAATGATCCTGATGGCCGGCCGCGACGCCCGGCCCCCCTTCCCCGTCGGCCCCTTCTATGTCAAGCAGGCCCGGCTGCTCGGGTTTGTCATGTTCAAGGCGGCAGCCGAGGTCCAGGCTGCGGCTGCGGCGGACATCAACAGCTGGCTGGCAGCCGGCAGCCTGCGTGTGCCGATCGGTCGGGTGCTGCCGCTGGCGGAGACGGCGGAGGCCCATCGGCTGCAGGAAGAGGCTACCATCCACCTCGCGGGCCCGCTTGCAGGCAAGATCGTAATCGAGCCTTAAGCTTGGCTCCGAACGAATAGGAGGCAACCGTGCAGAGTTTCTGGATCATCCTTGCCACGCTTGCCGGTGGTGCGATCGCCGTGCAGGCGGCAGCCAACAGCAGCCTGCGAACGGCGGTGGGCGATGCCCGCTATGCCGCCTTTTTTTCAATCGTCGGCACGATGCTCTGCGCGGCGGCCTTCATGTTGCTGCTGCGGCCGCCACTGCCTGCGGCAGCCGCTGTTCGGGGAACACCCTGGTGGAACTGGATTGGGGGGCCGCTGGGGGCACTCTTTGTGCTCTCCGGGGCGGCGCTCGTGCCCCGGCTGGGAGCGGCCGCCTTCATCGCGGCGGTGGTGGCAGGGCAGCTGGTCTTTTCGCTGCTCCTTGACCACTTCGGCCTGATGCATCTGCCACAGCAGTCGATCACGCCGGGCCGGGTGTTGGGAGCCGTGCTGGTATTTGCCGGAGTGCTGGCAGTGAAGTATCTCTGAGCAGCCGGGATCGACCGCGAGTGCTACCGAATGCGGAAACAAGCGGGTATTCTTGACAGTTTCCGCTCCCCTGCCCTTTGACCCCCAGCACCGTTCATGCGCACGATCGAGATTTACGACACCACATTGCGGGACGGCTCGCAGGGCGAAGGCGTGAACTTTTCCCTCGAGGACAAGCTGGCCATCGCCCGGCGGCTTGATGAGGCGGGCGTCGATTTCATCGAGGGGGGCTACCCGCTTTCCAACCCGAAGGATGCTCAGTTCTTCGCCCGTGGCCGTGATCTCGGCCTGCAGCATGCCCGGCTCTGTGCCTTCGGCATGACCCGCCGGCGGGGCATGACGGCGGCGGCCGACCCCGGCATGCAGGCCTTGCTCGAGGCCGAAACGCCGATTGTGACGATTGTCGGCAAGACCTCGGCGTTCCATGTCGAGACCGTGCTGGGCGTGACCCGTGAAGAAAACCTGGCGATGATCGCCGACACGGTCGGCTATCTCAGCAGCCAGGGCCGCGAGGTCTTTTATGACGCCGAGCATTTTTTTGATGGCTGGAAGCTGGACGCCGACTATTCCCTGCAGACGCTCAAGGCCGCAGCCAAAGCGGGCGCGACGCGACTGGTGCTCTGCGACACCAACGGCGGCACGCTACCGAGTGAGATTGACGCGATTCTGCGGGCGGTGGCTGTTGATGTTGCCGTGCCGCTGGCGATCCACTGCCACAACGACTGTGACCTGGCTGTCGCCAACTCGCTGGCGGCCATCGCCGCGGGCGCCGTCCAGGTGCAGGGCACGATTAACGGCATCGGTGAGCGGTGTGGCAATGCCGATCTGATTTCGGTGGCGGCAAACCTGGCCCTCAAGCTCAGCGACTACACCGTCCTGGTCGGGGCAGCTGGTGGCACCAGTGGGGTGGCCCACCTGACCGAACTCTCGCGGTTTGTCTACGAGACGGCCAACATGTCGTACCGACCCGGCCAGCCGTTTGTCGGGGCGAGTGCCTTTGCTCACAAGGGTGGTATGCACGTCCATGCAGTGGCCAAGGCGACCGAGTCGTATGAGCACATTCCTCCTGAGGCGGTTGGCAACTCACGACGGATCCTGGTGAGTGAACTCTCGGGCCGGTCGAACATTGCGGCGCTTGTCACCCGGCCCGACGTCAAGAACGATCGGACCCTGCTCGACCGGGTGCTGGCCGAGGTCTGCCGGCTGGAGAACGAAGGCTGGCAGTTCGAGGCGGCCGGGGCCTCGTTTGACCTGCTGGTCGATCGCTGTGCCGGCACCTTTCGGCCGCAGTTCACCAAGCTCGCCTACAACGTCGCGGTGGAAAGCCGGGAGGATGCGGGCGACGGCGTTCGCACCGAGGCGACAGTCAAACTGGCGGTCGGTGCGGAAATTCGGCACGAGGTGGCCGAAGGGGACGGGCCGGTCAATGCCCTCGATGCCGCCCTCCGCAAGGCGCTTGAGCAGGCCTTTCCCAGCCTCGCGCGGATGCACCTGCTCGACTACAAGGTGCGGGTGATCAATGCCCAGGAAGGCACGGCGGCCAAGGTGCGGGTCTCAATTGAAAGCACTGACGGCGAGCGGGTCTGGGGCACGGTGGGCGTGAGCGAGAACGTGATTGAGGCGAGTTGGCTGGCGCTCGCTGATTCCTTTCACTTTTTTCTTGGAACGGTTCCTCCACCAGCAGAATCGCCGGCAACAGACGCCCCGGCGGTGGTGTCGTCGTGAGCTCGCAGGCACCGCCACCGCCCCGGCTGGCCGTGACGATGGGCGACCCGGCTGGCGTTGGCCCCGAGCTTTGTCTGCGGCTGCTGGCTGCGGCCGCGGATGGGCAGTTCAGTGAATGCCTGCCGGTGGTGTTTGGCAGTGCTACGGTGCTGCAGCAGGTGGCTGACCGGTTGGGGCTGGCATGCCGATTCCCACGGGTGACCGACCCTGCTGCTGCAACGGATGCTGCGGTCTACGACATCAGCAGTGATGCGCTGGACGCAATTGAGCCGGGGCGGGTTTCGGCAGCGGCTGGTGATGCCGCCTTCCAGTACTGCACGACGGCAATCGACGCGGCTCTCGCCGGCACGGTGGCCGGCATTGTCACGGCGCCACTAAACAAAGAGGCCCTGCACGCCGCTGGCCACCACTACCCCGGCCACACCGAGTTGTTTGCGGAACGGCTGGCGGCCGACTGCAGCTGCATGATGCAGTATGCCGATGATATTGCCTGCAGCTTCGTGACCACCCACGTCGGCTATGCCGAGGTGCCGGGGCTGCTGACGACTACGCGGATCGGTGAGGTGCTCGACCTGACTGACGCAGGCCTCCGCCGCATTCGGGGCCGGCCGCCGCGGCTGCTGGTCTGCGGGCTTAATCCGCACGCCGGTGAGCATGGTCTGTTTGGCAATCGCGAGGAAGAACGGCTGATCGCCCCGGCGGTCTCCGCCGCCGTGGCCCGGGGGATCGACGCCACCGGCCCGGTGCCCGGCGACACCGCCTTCACGCCCCAGGCCCGCCAGCGGTATGACGCCGTTGTCTGCATGTACCACGATCAGGGCCACATTCCCGTGAAGATGATTGCTTTCGACCGGGCGGTGAACATCACCCTCGGCCTGCCGGTGCCGAGGACGAGCGTTGACCACGGCACCGCCTTCGACATCGCGTGGCAGGGCGTCGCCGACCCCGGCAGCCTGTTCGCCGCCGTGCGGCTCGCGGCCAGGCTGACGTGTCAGGGTTGATCGGGAGAAGGCGATCACCACGAAGGCACGAAGAGCACGAAGCGGAGGAAGGGGCGTCGGGGTTCGGTGGTGGGGTGGACAATTTTGGAAGCCGCCAGGCGGAAGCCGGCGGACCGGCAGTCGTTGTTCGCGCGGTGTCAGGAATGCTGCGTGTCCAGTCGCTTCCGCTCCCGGCTTCCTATTCTAAAAAACGTTCGCTGTCGTGAGCCGGCGGACCGGCAGTGGTTGTTCGCGCGGTGTCAGGAGTGCGGCATGTCCGGTCGCTTCCGCTCCCGGCTTCCTATTCCAAAAAACGTTCGCTGTCGTGAGCCGGCGGACCGGCAGTCGTTGTTCGCGCGGTGTCGGGAGTGCTGCGTGTCCGGTCGCTTCCGCTCCCGGCTTCCTATTCTAAAAAACGTTCGCTGTCGTGAGCCGGCGGACCGGCAGTGGTTGTTCGCGCGGTGTCAGGAGTGCGGCATGTCCGGTCGCTTCCGCTCCCGGCTTCCGGTGAAGAAATCCTTCGTGTTCTTCGTGCCTTCGTGGTGAATCAGCCTTGCCTGCTGTATCGTGTCGGTCGGATGACGAACAGAGACAACTGCGAGGAAATCACGATGACCGGCACTGCTTCTTCAACTGCAGCTGATGACGAAATTTTCTCACTCACAGGCAAGCGGGCCCTGGTAACGGGCACCAGCCGGGGCCTCGGCTTGCAGATGGCCAAGGCGCTGGCCCGGGCCGGGGCCGATCTCGTCGTCACCTCGCGGACACTCGAATCACTCAATGAGCCCTGCGGTGAGTTGAAGGCCTTTGGTCGGCAGGTGCTGCCGCTGGCCCTCGATCTGCGAGATGAGGCCAGCATCCGCGCGGCAGCCGACGCGGCGGGCGATATTGACATTTTGGTCAACAACGGCGGCTGCAACATTCGCAAGCCGGCTCTTGACGTCAGCTGGGACGACTGGGACACCATCGTCGATACCAACCTGAAGGGCAGCTTCTTCATGACCCAGGCCGTCGTGCCGGGCATGCTGGCCCGGGGCTGGGGCCGGGTGATCATGATCGGTAGTTGCACGAGCCTGTTCGGCTTTCCCGGCCTCGCCCCCTACACCGCCAGCCGTGGCGGCATTCGCCAACTGACGATGAGCCTGGCTTCTGAATTCGGGCCCCAGGGCGTGACGGTCAACTGCCTGGCGCCGGGATGGTTCCGGACTGCCCAGAACGACGTGCTCTACCGTGATGCCGACTGGCTTGAGTCAATCGTCTCGCGGACGCCACTGCGGCGGCCGGGGCGGGCCGACGACCTTGACGGGGCGGTGGTCTTCCTCGCCTCGGAGGCCAGCCGGTTTGTCACCGGTCAGACCCTGATGGTCGATGGCGGTTTCACGACCGGTGAAACCCGGGCCCTGCCGACCAGCCAGAGCTGACAGCCAGCAACTCCGTACCGCTGCTGGTGATGTTCACTCTTTCTCGAGTTGTCGGCGGGCGGAGTTGATCTGTTCCCGCTTGGCGGCATCGACCGTTGGCCACTCCAGGCCAAGCTTTCGAATCGTGCCGGCCAGCACGGCTGCCACGGCGGCTCGGCTGACCCATTTGCGGTCGGCCGGAATCACGTACCAGGGGGCATGGTCGGTCGAGGTCGCCGCGATCATCGCTTCGTAGGCCTCCATGTAGGCATCCCAGTGCTGCCGCTCGGCAACGTCTGCGGCCGAGAACTTCCAGTGTTTGTCGGGCTCGTTGATTCGGTCCAGAAATCGCTGCCGCTGCTCTTCCCGCGACAGGTGCAGGAAGAACTTCACGATGGCGGTGCCATTACGGGCCAGGTGCTTTTCGAAGGCGTTGATGTCCTCAAACCGCTGCTGCCAGGTTTGCGCTGAGGGGGTGACGCCTGGAATCCGCTGGGCCTCGAGCAGGTGAGGGTGGACCCGGACGATCAGCACCTCCTCGTAGTAGGAGCGATTGAAGATGCCGATGCGGCCCCGCTCGGGCAGCTGCTTCATGCACCGCCAGAGATAGGTGTGGTCGAGGTCCTCAGCGGACGGGTGCTTGAAGCTGGTCACCTCGACCCCCTGCGGATTGACGCCGCTCATCACATGCTTGATGGCCCCGTCCTTGCCGGCAGCATCCATTGCCTGAAAGATGACCAGCATGCTCCAGCTGTCGGCGGCGTAGAGTAGCTCCTGCGTTTCGGCCAGATCGGCCTTACTCTGCTTGAGAATTTCCTTCGCCCGCCGCTTCCGCTTTTTTTCCGGAATGTCTTCATCACCGGCCCAGCGGGGATCGTGGTCGTTCAGGTGCAGCGGTTTCCCCGCGGGCACACGAAACAGCCGGTCGGCGAGGTCGTAGTCAAGTGGCATGCCGCCGCTCCTATGGTCTGAGGCACATTTTTTCAGCGTTCCTCCGATGGTAGCCGAAAGAGGTCGCGAAATGCGGGGGGCAGAGCCTTGCCGGTGTCGTTTTGGCGGCACATTCGGCTACATTCGGCAGCACGAGTAGTGATTAGTCTGCCTGCCTTGTGTGAGAGTCCGCCATGCCTGAATTGCCGAAGCACTATGACCATGCCGCCGCCCAGACCCGCTGCCGGGAACGCTGGGATGCAGGCCGCTTCTGGCACGCCGAGCCGGGGGATGATCGGCCGGTCTTTTCGCTCGTCATTCCGCCGCCGAACGTCACCGGTGCGCTTCACCTCGGGCATGCCCTCAACAACACCCTGCAAGACATTCTGGTGCGGACCCGGCGGATGCAGGGCTTCAACACGCTCTGGATGCCCGGGACCGACCATGCCGGCATTGCCACCCAGGCGGTGGTTGAGCGGCGGCTGCTGGAAGAGGAAAAGCTGTCACGGCATGACCTGGGCCGGGAAAAGCTTGTGGAGCGGATCTGGGCCTGGAAGGAGCAGTACGAGGCCCGCATCCTCGGCCAGTTGCGGGATCTCGGGGCTAGTTGTGACTGGGACCGCACCCGCTTCACCCTCGATGACCAGTGCGGCCGGGCGGTTCGCGAAACCTTCTTCCGGTTGTTCAAGCAGGGGCTGGTCCGCCGCGGCAAACGGCTGGTCAACTGGGACACCTTCCTGCAGACCGCCGTCAGCGACGACGAGGTCTTTCACGAGGAAGTGAAGGGCCACTTCTGGCACATCAGCTATCAGGTGATCGACCCGCAGCCCGGTGAGCCCGAGCAGGTGACGGTTGCCACCACCCGGCCGGAGACGCTGCTGGGCGACACCGCCGTGGCGGTCCATCCCGACCCGGCGGCGGCTCTCGCTGTCGTCGAGGCCGAACTGCGTGACAAACTGGCCGCCGCCACCGCCAAGGAACGGCCGCAGCTCGAGCAGGAACTCGCTGCCATCGCCGACCGCCGCGCGACCGTGCTGCCGCTGCTTGAAACGCTGGCTGGGATGGCCCGGGCAGGCCGGCAGGTGCGGCTGCCGTTGCTGGGCCGGGAGATTCCGCTGGTGGCCGATGAGTGGGCCAAGCCCGAGCTGGGCTCGGGCTGTGTGAAGATCACGCCGGCCCACGACCCCAATGACTATGAGGTCGGCCTGCGGCAGAGCCTGCCGATGCTCAACATTCTCAACCCCGACGGCACCCTCAATGCGGAGGCCGGGCCGTATGAAGGGCTGTCCATTGCCAAGGCCCGGAAGCAGGTGGTGGCCGATCTCGAGAGTGCCGGCCAGCTGCTGGAGGTGGAGGATCGGCTGATCGAGCTGGCCCACTCGGATCGCTCGAAGACCCCGATCGAGCCCTACTTGGCCGATCAGTGGTTCATTCGCATGGCCGATCTGGCTGAGCCAGCCCTGGCAGCCGTGCGAAACGGTCAGATCAGCTTTCATCCACAGCGGTATGCCAAGAGCTATCTCGACTGGCTGGGTGAAAAGCGGGACTGGCCGGTGAGTCGCCAGCTTTGGTGGGGCCATCAGATTCCGATTTGGCACGTCAGCGGCGTCACCGAGACCGACCTACAGCAGGCCTTCGCCGACCGTGAGGATGTCGCTTGGACGGCCGATGCAGAGGTTGCAGCCGGGCAGCCAGCCGGCTGGTTTATCTGTTCAGCCACGGAGGAACTCGGCATCGACACGGTAGCCGGCCAGCCGCTGGTCCGTGATCCCGACGTGCTCGACACCTGGTTCTCCTCGGCCCTCTGGCCGCACTCCACCCTCGGCTGGCCGGAGCAGACGCCTGAGCTGGAGGCCTTCTATCCGACCAGCACGCTGGTCACCAGCCGCGACATCATCACGCTCTGGGTGGCCCGGATGGTGATCATGGGGCTGTTCAACACGGGCGAGATCCCCTTCCGGCAGGTTGCCATTCATCCCAAGATTCTCGACCGCTACGGCGAGACGATGAGCAAGAGCAAGGGCAACGGGGTCGATCCGCTCGACGTGATCGAACTGCTGGGAGCTGATGCTCTGCGGTTTGGCATGGCGAGCATGGCGACCGAGACCCAGGACGTGCGGATGCCGGTGGAGTTTCAGTGCCCTACCTGTGCTACCCGGATCGACCAGACGACAGCCAATCGCACCAAACCCCGGATCGAGTGCCCGAAGTGCCACGAGGCCTTCCGCACCCAGTGGGCGACTTCGGCGGAAGACCTCGCCCTGCCCCGCGGTCCGGCAGTGAGCGAACGGTTTGAGGCCGGCCGCAACTTTTCGAACAAGCTCTGGAATGCCACCCGGTTTGTACTGATGCAGTTAGAGGGCTTTGAAGCTGGCGATCTGGCAGGCCGGGCGGCCGATCCGTCTGAACCGCCGCTGGACGCGGCGGCAGCGAACCTCGCAAAACCTCGGCTTTTGCAAGGTTCGCCCTCGTGGGAAGAGGCCATGGAGGGCTCTCCCCACAGCCAGTTAGAAGATCGTTGGTTGCTTAGCAGGCTGGCGACTGTTTCCGCCGAAGTGACAGCTGCGATCGACGGCTATCACTTTGCCGAGGCCGCCCGGCTGCTCTATGCCTTTGCCTGGGATGAGTACTGCAGTGCCTACCTCGAGCTTTGCAAATCCCGGCTTGCTGATCCCGAGCAGCGTGACAGTGCCCGGGCCATGCTGCTGCTGGGACTCGACACGATCCTGCGG
>CALAZQ010000488.1 GCA_937926325.1 uncultured Planctomycetaceae bacterium
CACCCCAGCCCCAGTCGTCGGCAAAGATGAACAGGATGTTCGGCTGCTCAGCGGCGGGTGCCGCCCCCGCTCGGGCCACGAAAAACACTCCTGCGGCCAGCCAGAAAAACCTTTGCAAAGCCCGCTTCACGTGTGCCCCTTCCAGCATGCCTTCTCTCATGACTTTTTGATGAACGACGCCTTTCGTTCGCTCATTGGCCCACGGTTGCGTTAGTCGACCAGCCTGATCGCTCGCAGATATTCCTGGCCCGAGTCTGTTGCCAGTTCCAACGTTGTCTTGCCCTGCACATCGACAAGCGTCACCTGAAACGTGCCGATCTTGGCCCACTCTAAGGTCTTGCCCTCCGGTCCTTCAAAGTCTTCCCGCGCGATGACAACCTCCTGCGGACCGTCGCCGTTCACCTGTTTCGTCAGCGTGAAACTGCCCTGGTTGTCAGCTGGTGCAAGGAACTTGCTCTCAGCCCGCAACCGCAGCACCAGTCGCTTGCCATGTGGATCGATCGTGAAGGCCAGCTTTCGGTCGTTACCGCGATCGAGACTTGGGTCCTGGAACTTATAGGTCGTCAGGCTCCGGCCATCACGGGTTCCCCAGTCGCGGGCGCCGTTAGCAAAGTCCTCAAATATGTCATCGCCCCTGACCAGCCTCGCCAGCGACCTGCGTTCGACTACCTCCGGCAGCCAGACCTGCTCCTGCGAGTTGAGCACAAAAGTACTGGTCTCTCCACGTTCAAGCTGCCGGGGTTCGTTCAGTCGGTAGCGACAGAGAGCAAAGACGTAGAGCGGCAGATCATCATGGACCGACAGGTCAACCGACCAGGTGTCGGCGTTATTGACCGCCTCGGCCCGCTTCCAGAATCGCATGCGGGCATTCGAATCGTAACTGTAGTAGACCTCGGTCCCGACGAGCCGCTCAGGATTCTCCGGTGTCACCGTAAAGCTGGCCTGATTCCCCTCCACCGTGAAGGTTGAGGGGGGCGTCGCTGGAATCTGCTGGTCGACCCCTTTGAGATACTGATCGAACCAGAGGTTAAGCAGCACCCACTGCTCCGGGCCCGGGCCGTGGTTGTGATGGATGTTGGTGGTGACCCGCCAGTCTGCGTGCGGCAGCAATGCCATCGACTGGTAGATCCGGTCGAATGCTGAATGGAAATCGTTTGACGAACTGATAAAGCAGGTGGGGCATTTCACCAGCGGCCAGTAGCTGACCGGGTCGATAGTGGTCTTATAGAGTTCGAGTTCTTCTGGCTGAAAATGGACCCGCAGGCTGCTCCGCTCAACCCCGGGAAAGTCAACGTACTTGAAGCCCGTGCCGCCGACGAACGGCACGACCGCTTTCAGGCGTGAATCGATCGCCGTCAGGGCCGTGATCATGCCCCCCATCGAAAACCCACTGAAGCCGATCCGCTCGGGATCGACCTCCGGCTGCTGCTCAAGGAAGGTGATCGCCCGCCGCGCTGCCACGGCAAGCAGAAACCAGTTGGCGTTTCGGGGACTGACCACAGGATCGATCGAGTAGTCGTCTGGCAGCAGGTTGCGTTTCCAGCCCTTCCGCAGTGCTTTGGCATAAAACTGTGGTCCCTGTGTCGGATCGACCTTGCCCCAGTCGGTGTTGGCCTCGATGTCCTCCTCCAGCGGCCGGCCCAGCCAGTTAATGTCGACCGTCGCGTAGCCCTGGCTGGCGAAATAGACACC
>CALAZQ010000489.1 GCA_937926325.1 uncultured Planctomycetaceae bacterium
TGGCGTCGGTGCTACCGATGGCCTGCGGGACTATGCGGCCACCTGCCGGGTCATGGAACAGGCAGCGGGGTGATGCCGGCTTGAAATGGCGTGAGTCCAACCGTACTGAAAAAATTTTGAACGTCCGCAACAGCGGGAGGGTGTCTCCGATGCGTCTTTATGGCGTTGCAATTATTGTCTGGCTGGCTACGGCCGGAGCGGTGTCTGCGGCTGAAGTTCGGTTTGCCGGAATCTTTACCGACCATGCGGTGCTGCAACGGGATCGGCCGGTTCCCATCTGGGGCTGGGCAGACCCGGCTGCTGAGGTGACGGTCAGCTTTGCCGGACAAGAGCAGGCCGCTACCGCCGACGCCAGCGGCCGCTGGCAGGTGCAGCTTGAGCCACTGGCCGCCTCAGCAGAGCCGCGGAGGCTCTCGGTCAGTTCTGCCGGAGCGACGGTCAGCCTCGACGACCTGCTCGTCGGCGATGTCTGGCTGGCCTGCGGCCAGTCGAACATGGGGTTTTCCATTCCCAAATCGACGCATGCCGAAGAAGCCCGGCAGGTCATTCCACATCCACAGTTGCGGCGGTTCAAGGTTGGACCCTGGCTTGCCCACCAGCCGCTTGCAGACCTGGGGGCGGAGGGAGCGATTCAGGATCCGAAGTGGCGAATGGGCGATGATGGGCAGTGGCGGGCCGTTGCCAACGAGCGATTTGGCCTCGACTGGATCTCGGCAGTGGCTGCCTGGTTTGTCCATGAGGTTCGCCGGTCACAGGACATCCCCATCGGCCTGATCGAATCGCATTTCGGCGGGTCGAAGCTGCACTGCTGGATGCCGCTGGAATCACTCGAGCAGAGCCCGGAATTCAGCCGCGACGTCCTTGAGCAGTACCGAAAGCAAAAGGCAGCCTGGGACCAGCACTATGCCGCCTGGAAGGCAGACCCCAGCCGAGACTCAAAGCAGCCGCCGACCGAGCCCTGGCGACCCGCCTGTCTCTACAACGCGATGATCCATCCGTTGGCCCCGCTCGCGGTGCGCGGGGTGATCTGGTATCAGGGCGAGTCAAACGTGGGGCGGGCCGAAGCCTACCGGCGGCAGCTGCCGGCGATGGTGAAGGCGTGGCGGACGGCTTTTCAGCACGAAGACCTCTGGTTCTTGGCGGTGCAGCTGCCGGCCTTCGGCAAGGTGCGGCAGTGGCCCCGCAGTGCGTGGGCTGAGATCCGGGAATCGATCGCTGAATCGACGGCAGCCCTGCCCTCTGCGGCCAGCATCGTCTCAACCGACTGCGGGCTGCCCGATGAGATTCACCCGCCGCTCAAAAAGCCAATTGGACAGCGGCTGGCCCGGGCTGCCCGGGCGCTGGTCTATGGCGACGACACGCTAGTCTGGAGCGGTCCCACCCTGCGGCAGGCCGAGTTTGCCGACGGTTGTTGCACGGTGCGGTTTGATCACGTTGGTGACGGATTGGTCGCTCGGGGCGGGCCGCTGGTCGGCTTTGCGCTGGCCGGTCGTGATCAGGTGTTTCACTCCGCGGCTGGTGAGATCGTTGATGAGACGGTTGTTCTGACGTCAGCAGACGTGCCCGACCCGGTTGCCGTCCGCTATGCCTGGCAGGATTCACCGGTGGCGAACCTCTGGAACCGGGACGGGCTGCCGGCTGGCAGCTTTCGCAGCGACAACTGGGAATTGCTGACTCAGGCCCACATCACGACACCGTTGACGCTCACCGCTGGAGGGACGCCGGAGCAGCCGGCAGTTTTTGATGGTCAGGGCATGCTGATCGACCTCGGCATCGACGTGACCGACCATGCCTGGAGCAAGCAGGGCGATCTGTGGACTTCCCAGCCGGGGCTGCTTGCGGAGCATGGTCAGCAGCCCCGGATGGCGGGCCAGACCGCCGGGCTGTTCATCGACGATGTGCCGATCACGATTCCGCGAAACCTGCCGCTCGAAAAAGAGCAGCCCGACAAGAAATCGTTTTGCTATCTCCCGCCGGACGGTCTGCAACCTGGCCAGCTCGCCTACACCGATGATGCCGCCATCGTGTTCCGCTGGCCGACCGGCCACAAACCGGGTGAGAAAAGCCGGCTTTTTCTACCGGCCAAGGCGGGGCAGAACTGTGTTTCAATTGCCTGCTCACACATCACCGTCCGCAACCTTACCGTCAAGCATGCCGGTAACGACGGCTTCAACATTCACGGTGACCGCCGTGGTGTCCGGCTGGAGCGGGTGCGGGCGATCGCCAACGCCGATGAGGGCATCAGTGCCCACGAGACCACTGAGATGGAGGTGGTTGCGGCGGAGGTGGCGGGCAACGGCTCGTCGGCTGGCGGTGTGGCTGACGTGAACCAGTCGGTCACCAGCTACCGCGACTGTTACGTCCACGACAACGCCGCGGCCGGCTTCTTCTTTTCCGGTCGTCGGCATACAGTGGCCGATACGGTGATTGCCAACCAGACGCGGCCGATCGCAATCCAGAAGGGCACCGAGGTCGTCCAGAAAGGAATCGACAACCGCTGATCGAACGACAGGGGCTTGAACGTTCGTACGCCGCGCAGCGAGGAAAGACGATGCAGGAAACGAGACTGATCACAAGACGACGGCTTGTCGCGGCTACCGCAGGCGGTGTTTACCACTCCGGCGGGCAACGGTTAGCGGTGCGAGCCCCCTAGACTCGTCCGGGCAGGTCCCGGTCAAACTGCGATGCCTGGACTTACCGCGGTTTCGCGGGAATATGATCCCGGCGGCAGCACTCCAGAAAAGCCAATTGTGCGGGACCTGACCTTTTCAAGCTCGGAGATCGCAGAACTCGAATAGCGGTTTGAGTCGCTCAAGCCGTACCTCAAATCGGGCCGGTTCGCCGGCTAGCACCCCGGGAGAGCCCCATGTCGCGACCGACTCGCCGACGCGTGCTTCGTGATTCGACCATCGCAGCGGCGATGCTCACTGCTGGATTCCCGAACCGTTTCGACATGGGCAGTCGCCCTGCGTTTGCCGGTCAGCCGGCGGCGGCCGGGAAAGACCGCCTCAACGTCATGGTCTGTGGCGTTGCCGGCCGCGGCTGGGCGCTTGCAAATGCGTTCGCGCAGCATCCTTCCTGCCGCGTCACCTTCATCTGCGACGTCGATGAGGCGATTGGTCGCAATCGGGTTGATGAATTTGAGCGGCGGTACGGGTATCGCCCGGCGTTCATTCGCGATCTCCGGCACGGATGTGATGACAAGAATCTCGACGTTGTTGTCGTGGCCACTCCCAATCACTGGCATGCCTTGGCGGCGATCTGGGCCATGCAGGCGGGCAAGGATGTCTATCTGGAAAAGCCGGTGTCGCACACCATTTGGGAAGGACAGCAACTGATTGCAGCTGCCCGGAAGCATCAGCGGATCTGCCAAACGGGTACCCAGAGTCGTTCGCTGGATGGGGCCATTGCGGCGGTCGATTATGTCCAAAGCGGAAAGATTGGAGACGTCCGCCTCGCTCGGGGGCTGTGCTATAAGCGTCGCAAGTCGATTGGCAGCAAGGGAATCGTCGAGCCGCCCGCGGCCGTTGACTACGACCTCTGGGTCGGCCCAGCCGAAATGCGGCCGGTCGATCGTCCCCGGTTTCACTACGACTGGCACTGGCAGTATCACTGGGGCAACGGTGATCTCAACAATCAGGGGGTCCATCAGATGGATGTGGCCCGCTGGGGACTGGGTGTCGATTCTCTGAGCGACAGCGTGATCAGCTACGGCGGCCGACTTGGATATGCCGATGCCGGTGACACCCCCAACACGCAGGTTGCCATCCACAGGTGCGGTGACAAGACGATCACGTTCGAGGTGCGTGGTCTGGAGACGGGCCCGATGTTTGATGCCAAAATCGGTGATGTCTTTTACGGGACTGATGGGATCGTGGCCCTGGGTGATTGGGGGCGGGGAGTGGCCCTGGCCCCTGACGGGAAGGTCGTTGAGCGATTTGGCCACGACGTCGCGGGGTCGGCTTATGAAGTTGGCACGATCAGCCACGTCGGGAACTTCGTCGATGCGGTGACTCGCCGCAGTCCCGCCGAGTTGCATGCGGACGTCCGCGAGGGGCATCTTTCAGCCGGTCTCGGCCATGCGGCTGCCATTTCCTATCGGCTCGGAAAGCCGGCGTCAGTTGACGAAGTGATCGAGGCGCTGGCAGCCTTTGGGGGTGCTGATGACAACCTCGAGGTCGTCACCCGCACTGTCGACCACCTGCAGGTCAACGGCGTTGACCTCGAGGTGACCCCGCTCCAGCTCGGTCTCGCCCTGCAGATGGACGCACTCACCGAGACGTTCACCGGCAACGAAATGGCCAACAACATGCTGACCCGGAAATATCGCCACGGCTTCGAAGTGCCAGACCTGCGTGGCTGATCAGCCATTCCGGCTAGCAGACTCTGAAAAGAGCCGGCCAGCGGAGGAGAGGACGGTCAACGGCACTTTCGCCGGCCCCTCGCTCGCCGGCGACAGCCAGGCAGTCAGTTTGCGATCACTTTTGGGGCCAAGTCGGCAAATCATTCGCCTCGGGAACCCAGATGCCGCTTTGCGGG
>CALAZQ010000490.1 GCA_937926325.1 uncultured Planctomycetaceae bacterium
GCGGAAGCTGGTGGACATGGGCTGGCCGCGGGCTGTCGGAAGGCCTGACCGCTTGCGAGAGGAGGTGTCTCTCTGTACACTTCGGTCATGTCAACAGCCCCCCGCTACCAGCCGCACTACACCGTCGCCGACTACTGCCAGTGGGCGGGTGACTGGGAGCTGTGGAACGGGACGGCAGTCTCGATGAGCCCGTCGCCGCTGGGGCCGCACGAACGGGCGGTGGCAAAGCTGGTGTTTCAGATTGAGGCCTGCCTGCAGCGGCATTCCTGTCAATGTGCCAGCTATGCGGGCCTCGACTGGATTGTGCAGGAAGACACCGTTGTCCGGCCCGACGTGATGATCGTCTGCGGGAGTCAGCCCGGCCGGTACCTCGAACACCCGCCGGCGGTCGCGATCGAAGTGCTGAGCCCCGCGACTGCCGACAAAGATCGCTCAGCCAAACGCAGCCTGTACGAATCGGCAGGTGTCGGTCACTATCTGCTGATCGACCCAGTTGCCAAGACCATCGAATGGCTGGCCCTCGATGAAGCTGGTCGGTACCACGACCGGTCTGCCGAGATCGCCGAGGCTGACCGGTTTTCGGTGACCCTCGATGAGGGGTGCCGAGTCGAGTTTGATCGTCACACGACGTTTGCCTGACTGCCGTTAGCAGACGTGCTGCTGACCCCACGTGGTCGGCCGCGCACGTGCAAGGGGGCAGAGGGGCTCAGCCCGCTCGCAGGTCGTCTGCCTGCCGCCTGATCGTCTTGAGCTCGCCGCTGTCCTTGCGGCTGAGGTTCTTCAGCTGCATCGTCATCCGCGGGTTCTTCTTCAGCTGCTGCTCGTGCCGGGCCAGAAAATCCCAATAGAGCGTGGTGAAGGGGCAGGCGTCGGGGCCGTGGGCGACCTTGGGCTTGTAGCGGCAGCCCTTGCAGGCGTTGCTCATCCGGTCGAGGTAGGCCCCGGTGGCACAGTAGGGCTTGGAGGCCATCACGCCGCCGTCGGCAAACTGGCTCATGCCGATCGTGTTGGGCAGTTCGACCCACTCGACTGCATCGACATAGACCGCCAGGTACCACTGGTGAATCTCCTCCGGCCTGACGCCATAGAGCATGGCGAACAGGCCGGTCACCATCAGCCGCTGGATGTGATGGGCATAGCCGTACTCGAGCGTCTGGCCGAGGGCATCCCGCAGACAGTTCATCTCGGTGTCGGCGCTCCAGAAAAACCCCGGCAGCGGCCGGTCGGCCCCGAGGGCATTCCGCTGGGCATATTCCGGCATGAACTGCCAGTAGATCCCCCGGACATACTCCCGCCAGCCGAGGATCTGCCGAATGAAGCCCTCGACCGCAGCCAGCGGCGCGGCACCTGCCCGGTAGGCCTCTTCGGCGGCAGCGACCACATCCCGGGGGTTGAGTAGCTTGAGGTTCAGCGCGGCCGACAGCCGGGAGTGATAGAGCCAGGGTTCACCGGTCCAGATGGCATCTTGATAGGTGCCAAAGTTTGTCAGCCGCTGGCTGATGAAGTCGGCCAGGGCCAGCCGGGCATCCTCGGGAGTGACCGGCCAGTCAAAGGCGGCCAGGCTGCCCGGGTGCGTGGCAAACCGCTGTTCGACCAACGCGATCACCGCCTGCGTGATGGCATCGGGCGGGAACCGCCGCGGAGCGGGCAGTGAGCCCGGGCCCGCCTTACCGAAGCTGCCGCGGTTGTCGGCGTCATAGTTCCACTGGCCGCCGACCGGCTCGCCGTCGTCCATCAGGATGCCGAACCGCTCCCGCAGCGGCCGGTAGAAGAACTCCAGCCGCAGCTGCTTGCGGCCCGCGGCATGGGCGGCGAACTCATCGACCGTGGTGAAAAAATGCCGATCGGGCCGGATCTCCAGCGGTAGCCCCGACGCAGCCGCGGCCGCTTCCAGGGCCTGCCGCACCCGCCACTCGCCCGGCTCGACACAGATCAGCCGCTCTGGCCCCTGCCCGGCCTTGGCCAGCTGCTTGAGGCTTGCCTCGAGGGCGGCTGCCAGTGAGGCCGGCTCGCGGGCCCGCTTGGCGGGCGGCAGTTCGCGGTAATCGACCTCAATGCCGGCGGCGGTCAGCTGCTGGCGAAAGTGCCGCATTGCCGCCAGAAACATCGTGATCCGGGCCTTGTGGGTCCAGACATGGGTCGATTCCTCGGCCACCTCGGCCATCCAGACCGCGTCAGTCTGCGGGTCGAAGCCGTCGAAGGCGGCACTGCTGCGGTCGAGTTGGTCACCGAGCACAAGAACCA
>CALAZQ010000491.1 GCA_937926325.1 uncultured Planctomycetaceae bacterium
AGAAGTACACCCCAGAGGACTCGAACCTCTAACCTTCGGTTCCGTAGACCGACGCTCTATCCAATTGAGCTAGGGGTGCCGACACCGAAACCATACACCGTTATTCCGGGGCCTCCAAGCGGAGTCGGAGGAATCCGTCGTCGTCGACGTCGAACCGCTCCGGCAGCACGACCCAGCCGAGGCCGTCATCCCCGGCAATGGTCGCAGCAATCGCCAGGCTGGCATCCGGGGCAGGGGAGGGCGAGGCTGCATCGCCCCCCGGCAGCGGCCCCCGCAACGCCTCGGCCCGCTGGCTGGCCCGCGGCCAGACGACTGCTCCGTTGACCACGCGACCAACAGTGTCGGGCTGACAGGTGACTTCGAACGACTGGCTTCGCGATGCGGGCGTGTTCATCGCCAGCAGGCCGCAGCCGGCGGGGGCGTAGGCGACCACCGGTTCGACGCCAAACCGATCTGAGAAGGCGGTGATTGACTCGCGGACAGCCGGCAGGTCGGCGGCCGCGGCCAGCGGCACGACCACCACTTCCGGTGACTGAAACCCCGGCCCGACGGCCCCCTGTCCAGCCCTCGCCACTGCGGCCAACTGATCGGGGCGGGCCAGCCAGACTGTCGTCTGTCCTCGGGCCAGAGCCGCCAGCAGGTCCTCGGCCGAAAGCTCGGCAGGAACCACGCTGCCGGCCAGCCGCAGCAGCTGCGGCCCGTTGGTGCCGAGTGAATCGTAGAGCGGATCGACCGGGGCCAGCGACGCCAGGAAGCGATCGTTGCGGCGGAGCAGGCAGCAGCCGTCGAAGGCCTCGGCGGTCGCGGCGGCCGCCCGCCGCCCGTTGCCGCGGCGGGCCAGCCGCTCATGGACCGCTGCGGCCGCCGTCTCCTGCAGGGCCAGCCGGATGACTGCCGGGGCGGCCCCGATCGGCAGTGGCGGCCCGTACCGCATCGTCACCGTCCGGCGACCGCCGCGGGGCCACTTGGTGAAGAAGCGTCCCTGTGAGAACGAGAAGATGCTGCCCCAGAGGCCGTCGATGGCCAGCGGAACCACCGGGGCGGTGGCCCGGTCGAGGATGTGGCCGAGCCCCCGGCGAAAGCCGAGCAGCTGGCCTGTCCGCGAGATTCCCCCCTCGCAGAAAATCCCAATCAGATCTCCCTCGGCCAGCCCCTGCTCAATCGCCCGCAGGGCCCGAGCGATCGACTTGGGCCGAGGCTCAAACAGGATGAATCGCCACTGGGCCGCCAGCCGGTTGAGCAGCCGGCCGCGGATGTTGGGACCATAGACGACCATCCGCACCGGCCGGCGGGAGGCCAGCACCACCAGGAAGCCATCGAGCCAGGAGACATGATTGGCGACGATCAGGGCAGATCCCGCAGCCGGCAGCAGCTGCTCATCCTGAATCCGAAACCGGCAGATCGTCCGGATGAAGCTGACGACCAGCAGCCGCAGGCTCGAGCGGGGGGCAGCCAGCACCGCAGCAACTGTTGCCAGAGCGGCACACAGGGCGAACAGCCCAAAGACGCCGCGGGCCGAAAACAGCGGCCGCGTCAGCTCAGGCTCGCCGACCTCCAGCCGGAGGCCGTAGTAGCCGATCGACGAAATGAGCATGCCGGTGAAAACCAGCAGATTGGTGGCCGCAAGCGTCGCACCGAGACGGGCAGGCGGACACTGCTCTTGCAAGTAGGCCTCCAGCGGCACATCGAACATGCCCGCCCCGACGCCAAGCACGAACAGCCAGCAGACCGCTGCTGCCAGGCCCGCCGGCAGCGGCCCAGCAGCGTCGAAGATCGCTGGACTTGAACAGGCAAGAGCGAGACATGCCCCGGTCATCAACAGCCCGCCGACGGGCACCAGGCCGAGGTTGACCTGCGACTCGGGGTCAATGCCCTGCCGCGAAAGCCGACCGGCCAGCAGGCTGCCGGCCCCGATGCCGCAGACGAGTGCCAGCAGCAACGGCGTCACCTGCCCCTGGGCGGTCGCTCCAGACTCAAAGGCATATTGATCGACGTTCAGCTGGGCCACGGCGGCGATCGCCCAGAAGAAGACGATGCCGGCCGCGGCACCGGCCAACTGCCGGGCAGCAAACAGTTGCCGCAGATCGGTGACGGTCTTCGCCAGGGCGTTGAAGGGGGGCCTGGCCTCGGGGTCGGCCGCCGGGATCACCGGCAGCCAGAGTGAAAACAGCCAGCCAGCCGTGGCCACCGTCAGCAAGCCGGTCGCTGCCGGCAGCACCGAGCCGAGCGGCAGGCCCTGCAGCCAGGCAGGCAGGGGCCGGTCGGGGTCGGGCAGCGGCGAGAGCCAGGTCATGTCGGCCAGCCAGTTGCCCGCCGCCATGCCGGCCAGCGTCGCAGCCAGTGACACGAGGGCAAACATGCCGTTGGCGGCTGACAGCTTGGCGGCCGGCACGGTCTCGGGAATGGTGCCCAGCAGGCTCGGGTTCAGCAGCGTCGTCTGCAGACCGAACAGGCCGACCACCCCGAGCAGCAGCCAGAGGCCCAGCGGAATGCCGGCCAGCACCGGCCCGGCCCCGGCCCCCCAGGCGACGGCTGCGGCTGCGGCCAGACCGATCAGGATCTCGGCAAACTTGCCCCCGATCACGATCGACCGCTTGGCGAACCGGTCGGCCAGCCAGCCGGCCAGCCAGGCAAACAGCATGAAGGGCAGCACATAGACCGCCGTGCCGACGGCCAGCACCGCGGCTGGAGCGGTACCGACCGCGGCCGCCGCCCGTTTGCCCAGGCCAATCACCAGCCAGCGGGCCAGATTGTCGTTCAGGACCGTCAGCAACCGGACGGCCAAAAGTGTCGGAAGCCCCGGCGTTGCGGAAGTTTCGGAACCGGGAGTGGTGGTCGTGAAAGTGGGCTCATCCACGGCCGCACCCCTTCGGCCTGCCGTGCGTATGGAAAACAGTCAGCACGATTGCCCCAAACTCCTTTGCCGCCGCCGGGCGACCCGGCAATTCCGGGAGTCGTGGCAAAAATACCCGGCAGGGCGAACTTTATCGGCCGTTTGCGAATGGGACAACCATCTGCGTATCCTTCCTCATGCCAGAAACTGTGTCGCCTATCCACCCGCACGGAGCAGCCATGAAACCCCCTCCCGCTTGTATCCGGCCATCGGCCCGGCTCGGATTCGGCCGCCAACTCATTGCCGGTCTGCTCGTCGTCGTCGCAGTCCTCGCTGCCACCGACTCGCAGGCCCAGCAGGTCGTCTACTATTCGCCGGTCGTGGCCGCACCGGTGGTGACCGCGGGTCCGGCATACGTCGCCAACTACACGCCCAGCGGGAACTACGCGGCCGTCACCGCCTATTCGCCAGCGGTAGTCGCGGCGGCACCGGCAAGCTCCGTGGCGGTGACCAGCTATTATGCCCCGGCGGTCACCAGCTACTATGCTCCCGCAGTGGCAGCCCCGGCCGTCACCACCGCCTACTACGCCCCGGCGGCGGCGGTCGTCACCCCAGTCACCACCTACTACGCTCCGACGGCCGTGGCCGTGCCGCTGTATCGCCGTGGCCTGTTCGGGCGGTACCGACCGGCCGGTGCAGCCTTGGTGCCCGCCTACTGACTGGCTGGTGGTGAGCCCCCGTCCCGGCGGCTGGCCGGTTTCTTGACCGGCCCCTCGCCGGTTCTATAGTGGGGCTGATTTCGGCGTCCTCGATCCCGCCCACCGTGGGTGCTTTCAGGGGTGCAGTGGACGCTTGCAATAGAACGGGTCGGATGTCGCGAACTGTCACGATCGTGGGGGCCGGCCCCGGTGGTCTCGCGGCCGCCATGCTGTTGGCTCGGGCTGGATTGCGGGTACGAATTCTCGAGCGACTCGACCGGCCGGGCGGTCGGACCAGCAGCCTCGACAGCGGGACGGGCTTCCGGTTTGACCTGGGACCAACCTTCTTTCTTTACCCGCGGGTGCTGGCCGACATTTTCGCCGCCTGCGGCTACGACCTCAACGAAGAGGTCGAGATGGCGAAACTCGACCCCCAGTACCGGCTGGTCTTCGGCTCAGGCGGCGAGCTGCTGGCCACGCCCGACCTCGATCGGATGGAGGCCGCGGTTGCCGCGGTCTCACCGACCGACCGGGGGGCCTTCACCCGGTTCATGGCCGAGACCCGCGAGAAATTCGTCCGCTTCGCGCCCTTCCTCGAGCAGCCCTTCGAAAGCTGGACCGATCTGGCCAACCCCGATCTGCTGAAGCTCGTCCCGATGCTCAAGCCTTGGAAGAGCCTTGACGCGGAGCTGGGCCGGTTCTTTCAGGACGAGCGGATCAGGCTGGCGTTCACCTTCCAGTCGAAGTACCTCGGCATGTCACCGTTCCGCTGCCCCAGCCTGTTTTCGATCCTCTCGTTTCTCGAGTACGAGCATGGGGTGTTCCATCCGACCGGTGGCTGCGGCGCGGTTTCGGTCAGGATGGCCGAACTGGCTGAAGAGATGGGTGTCGAGATTCACTACAACGAGCCGGTCGAATCGATGGCCTTTGCCGGACGGCGGATCACGGCAGTGACGACCCCGCAGGCCACCTACGAGGCCGATGCCACCGTGGTCAACGCCGACTTTGCACGCACCATGACCCGGCTGGTGCCCGACACGCTCCGGCGGCGGTGGAACGACCGACGCATCGCCTCGCGGCGGTTCTCCTGCTCAACCTTCATGCTCTATCTCGGCATCGAGGGCTGCTACGACGACGTGGCCCACCACAACATCTATCTGGCCGAAAACTACCGAGAGAACCTCGCCGACATCGAACACCGGCACCTGCTCAGCAAAGATCCCTCGATGTACGTGCAGAACGCGTCGGTGACCGACCCGACCCTGGCCCCGGCCGGCATGAGCACGCTCTATGTCCTGCTTCCGGTCAGCCAGCGGCATCCGAACATCGACTGGCGGCGGGAGGCGGCCGGCTTCCGTGAGGTGGCCCTCGACCAATTGGAAAAGATCGGCATCGAGGGGGTTCGGTCGCGGATTCGGTTTGAGAAGATGGTCACGCCCGACGACTGGCAGGAAGACTATGCCATCTACCGCGGGGCCACCTTCAACCTGTCGCACGATCTCAATCAGATGTTGCACATGCGGCCCCACAACCGGTTCGAAGATATTGAGGGCATGTACCTGGTCGGCGGCGGAACCCATCCGGGCAGTGGCCTGCCGGTCATCTACTCCTCGGCTCGGATCACCTCCGATCTGTTACTGAAGGACCTCGGCATCGCCGCCGGTGAGGTGACGGCCAATCCCGCCCCGGCCGACCTCGAGCGGCGTTCAGCAGCCTCCCCTGAACCGGTTGGCAGCGGCTGAATCCTTGACGGCGTATGCTGACGGCCGCGGCCGTCAGCCAGACACCTCGACTGCGGAGACTGATGATGGACAGGATGACCGACCCACCGGCTGATGATGCCGGCCTCACGGCCGCCGTTACGGAACGGCCGGCCCGGCCGCCACTCTCCGACGAGGAGGTTCGTAATCGGGTGATCGTCGTCGGCAGCGGCCTGGGTGGTCTGGCAGCCGCCTGCACGCTCGCCGCCCGCGGCTATGCCGTGGTGCTCTGTGAAAAGAACGACTGGGTCGGCGGCAAGGCGGCGGTGCTTGAGGCCGAGGGTTTCCGGTTCGACATGGGGCCCACCATCCTCACGATTCCGGCGGTGCTTTCACGGATCTTTGCCGAGGCGGGCCGGCCGCTGGAAACGGCGCTCGACCTGGTGCCGCTCGATCCGCAGTGGCGGAGCTTTTTCGTGGACGGCACGACGCTCGACCTCAACGCCGATGTCGATGCGATGCGGGCGACGCTCGACGCCTTCGCCCCCGGCAGCGGGGCAGGCGATGGCTATGGCCGGTTCATGGAACTGGCCCGGCGGTTGCACAAACTCTCCGACGACTTCTTTTTCTGGCGTTCGGTCGGTGGTCTCAAGGACATGTTCGACCCTCGTCGCAGCGTCAGCATCGCCATGCTCAAAGAGGTGATGCGGATGCGGCCTGGGCACAGCGTGGCCGGCACGGTCCGTTCGTTCGTGCCTGACAGCCGGGCCGCCCAGATGCTCGACCACTACACGCAGTATGTCGGCAGTTGCCCCGATTCGGCCCCGGCGGTCCTCTGTGGCATCGCTCATATGCAGTCACAGGATGGTGTCTGGTATCCGCGTGGGGGCACGGGGGCGGTGCCCCGGGCGTTGGCGAACCTGGCAGTCGACCTGGGCGTTGAAATCCGCACCAACACAGCCATTCGCCGCATCATCGTCGAAGATGGCCGGGCGGCTGGCGTCTTAACCGCTGATGGCGAAACCATCCGCGGCGGCGCGGTGGTGAGCAACTCAGACAGCGTGCGGACCCACCGCGAACTGCTCGACGGCCCCCCGCAGAAGCGGTTTCTCGGCCGCCGCAAGTATGAGCCGGCATGCTCCGGAGTCGTGCTCTACCTCGGCCTCGACCGCCGCTACGAGCAGTTGCTGCACCACAACTTCGTCTTCTCGAAGGATCCCCACGAGGAGTTTGAGGCGATCTACCGAAACGGCGAGCCGGCCCCCGACCCCACCTGCTACGTCTGTGCCCCTGCGATCACCGAGCCGGAGGTCGCCCCGCCCGGCGGCGAGGCCCTTTATGTGCTGGTGCACACGCCCTACCTGCGGCCGCACCACAACTGGGCCAAGATGCTGCCTGCCTACCGGCAGCGGATCATTGAAAAGCTGGAACAGACTGCGGGGCTGGAAAACCTCGAGCAGCATATCGTGTTCGAGCATGCCCTGACGCCGCAGGACATTGAGGACCGCTACCAGGTGCTCGATGGTGCCATCTACGGCCTGGCCAGTCATGGCCGATTCCTCGGTGCCTTCAAACCGGCCAATCGCTCGCCCGACGTGGAGGGGCTTTATCTTGCTGGCGGGTCGGCCCATCCAGGCCCCGGTATGCCGATGGTGATGATGTCGGGCTGGATTGCCGGCGACTGCGTGGCCCAGGACGGGCTGGTCGAACCGATCGCCACCGCCTCCTGCGCGGCCTCGTGACCGTGGCTCCGGCAGCTGTGACGGGACAGCGGCCCCCGCGACAGGGGCTGCCAGCCTACAACCGCTGGCTGCACGGCTGGTTCATGTGGTACGTCCGGGGCTACCTGCGGCGGCACTTTCATGCGATTCGGCTGCTCAAACAGGCCGACGACATGCACGCCCCTGACCTCGATGACCAGCCGGTGCTGATCTACACCAACCATCCCGGCTGGTGGGACCCACTCATCTTTCTCGCCGTCGCCCAGCGGCTCTATCCCGATCGGCTTAACTATGGGCCAATCGATGCCGCGGCACTGGGAAAATACTCCTTCCTCGAATCGATCGGTTTTCTGGGGATTGAGCCCGACAGCTGGAAGGGGGCCGCCCGGTTCCTGCGGGTGGCCCGGGCGGCCCTGGAACGCTCCGACGTCATCTTCTGGGTGACGGCGCAGGGTCACTTTGCCGACCCCCGGCAGCGGCCCATCGATCTGCGTCCCGGGGTCGGCCACGCCGCCGCCGCGGCCAGCCGCGGGCTGGTGATACCGCTGGCGGTTGAATATCCCTTCTGGACCGAGCGGCTGCCCGAGGCCCTGGTCGCCTTCGGGCCGCCACAGGCGATCGCGGCCTTTCCCGACCGTGATGCTGACACCTGGAACCAGCATCTCACCGAACTGTTGGAACAGACCCAGGATCGCCTGGCAGCCGCCGCCGTCAGCCGCGACCCGGCCGCCTTTCAGCGGCTGGCCGCGGGGCGGGTCGGTGTCGGCGGCATGTACGACCTGCTGCGGCGGCTGCGGGCCTGGCTGCTCGGCCGCCGCTTCGACGCCGCCCATGCCTCGGAGCCGCCATGACCGCCACCACCACCGTCATGCTGCTGGCAAGCCTTGCCGTGGTCCTTGCGGCAATCCCGGCCGGCATGCTGCTGGCCAACCTGCAAACCTTTCGCCGCAGCCCGACACCACCGGCCGACCTGCCCCCGGTGTCGGTGCTGGTGCCGGCCCGCAACGAACAGGCGGCGATCGGCCGGCTGATCGACGACGTGTTGGCCAGCCGGGGTGTCGATCTCGAACTGGTGATCCTTGACGACGCCAGCACTGATGACACAGCAGCCATTGTCACCGCGGCGGCCGCTCGCGATGCCCGCGTGCGGCTGCTGCCTGGCCGACCGTTGCCGACTGGCTGGTGCGGCAAGCAGCATGCCTGCTTCCAGCTGGCCGAAGCAGCCCGTCATCAGACCCTGGTGTTTCTCGATGCCGATGTGCGACCGGCCGCCGACGGCATCGCCCGGGGCGTTGCGTTCCTCAAGCAGGCCGACGTGGGGCTGGCCAGCGGCTTTCCGCTGCAAGAGACACCCTGCTTGCTGGCCTGGCTGCTGCTGCCACTGATACACTTCGTGCTGCTGGGCTTCCTCCCGCTGGGCCGCAGCCGCCGCGCGACCGACCCGGCTCTGGCCGCCGGCTGCGGGCAGTTTTTCCTCACCACCAAGCCGGCATACGACAGGGCAGGGGGGCATGCCACGATTGCCGCCTCGCTGCACGATGGCATCATGCTGCCACGGGCTTACCGTCGGGCCGGCCTGGGCACCGACATCTTCGATGCCACCGACGTGGCAAGCTGCCGGATGTACGAGACCAGCGGCGAGGTCTTCAGCGGCCTGGCCAAGAATGCCACCGAGGGGATCGGCTCGCCGCAGACCATCCTGCCGTTCACGCTGCTGTTGGCCGGAGGCCAGGTGCTGCCGACGCTGCTGCTGCTGGGCTGGCTGGCAGGCTGGCCCCGGGCGGGCTGGTCGCCGACCGCGGTCGCACTCACGCTGCTGGCGGTCGGCCTCTCCCTGCTGCCACGGCTGCTGGCCGTCGGCCGGTTCCGGCAAAGCTTCACCAGCAGCCTGCTGCAGCCGCTGGCGGTCACCGTGTTTCTCATCATCCAGTGGTACGCCCTCACCCGGCGGCTGCTCGGCCTGCAGACCTCATGGAAGGGCCGGCAGTTGGCCCCGCAGTGAAGGTGCTCTCCGTCCGGTCGCTTCCGCTCGCTGCTTCC
>CALAZQ010000492.1 GCA_937926325.1 uncultured Planctomycetaceae bacterium
CGACGAAAGCACCCTCACCCCGGCCCTCTCCCAGAGGGAGAGGGAGAACGAAAATAGACCGCTGTACCGCAAAATTGGTGCCGAACACCATTGAAGTGACGGGAGGGATAGTCGCCCGCATTGAACTGCCCGAATGGAGCCGGCCTGCGATATGCTGCAGTGCCCTTCGAGAAGCCTGCCATGCCGCCATCCGCTGATCCACCCACCGACCTCACCGATCGACCTACCGCGGACAACGTCCCACCCGCCCCACCCGCCCGGCCCCGGGGGCCGTTGCGACGGCTCTACGACTGGGTGCTCTCCTGGGCCGACTCGCCGCACGGCACCACGGCCCTGGCGGTGATCTCGTTTGCCGAAAGTTCGTTCTTTCCGATCCCGCCCGACGTGCTGCAGATCGCGCTGTCGGTCGGTCAGCCGCGGCGGAGCTTCCGGTTTGCTGCGGTCTCGGCTGTCGCCAGCGTGCTCGGCGGCATCGTCGGCTGGCTGATCGGCTGGGGCATCTGGCAGTCGGTCAGCGGGTTCTTCTACGACGTGGTGCCGGGATTCACCCCGGAGAAGTTTCAGTACGTTGAAACGCTCTACCAGCAGAACGCCGGGCTCTACCTGCTGCTCTCGGCCTTCACGCCGATCCCCTACAAGATCTTCACGATCGCGGCCGGCGTCTGTTCGGTGCCGCTGCCGACACTGGTGCTCGCCTCGGCGGTCGGCCGCAGCGGCCGGTTTTTTCTGGTCGCCACCATCATGCGGCTGTTTGGCAAGCCTGCCCGCGAGCTGCTCGATAAATACCTCGAGCTGGCCACCCTGCTGCTGGGGGCGTTGATCGTCGCCGGCTTCTTCGCCATCCGCTATCTCGGTGGCAGTCACTAGCCGCCAGCCGGTTGGGCCGTGGTGGCCGCTGCCGCGTCGAAAACTTGGTGAAAGATCTGTCGCACCCGGGCGGTGGTGGCGGCAACCTCTGCGGCCAGGTCGCTGCCGCTGGCCCGCCCCAGTAGGGCGGCCAGGCGGTCACGGGCCTCGGCCGCGGCGGGAAAGTCGTGCCCCAGCCGCACATCGAGCAGCCGCAGGCTGCACTCGATCGACCGCAGCAGGTCGTAGGCGGTCCGCAATGACTCAGCAGTGGCGGCCTCGATCAGGCCGGCTGCAGCCAACGCGTCGAGACCGGCCAGGGTGTTTGGCGTCCGCACCGCCGGCAGGCGGCCACCATGCAGCAGCTGCAACAGCTGCACCGCAAACTCAATGTCGACCACGCCGCCCGGTCCGCGTTTGAGGTTGCTGGCGGCCGCCCCCTCTTCCATTCGCAGCCGCATGGCCCGAATCTCCTCCACTGCGGCGTGGGTCCAGGCGTGGCCGTAGCTGGCGGCATCGATCAGTTCCGTCACCCGGCCGGCCGCCGCCGCCGAGCCGCTCACCACGCGGGCCTTGACCAGGGCCTGCCGCTCCCAGACCGCCGCCGGACCGTCGGCGGCAAAGTACCGGCCGAAGGCCTCGAGCGAGATCGCCAGCGGGCTGTTGCGGCCGCTGGGCCGCAGCCGTGAATCGACCTCATAGAGCCGGCCCTGCGGCGTGAAGGTGTTGAACAGCTGCAGGCAGCGATTGGCCAGCTCGCCGAAGAAGTGACTGTTCGTCGTGCCGGCTCTGCCGACTGCCTGCGGCCGCGTCTGCCCGTCGTGGTCATAGAGAAACACCACATCGACATCACTGGCATAGTTCATCTCGCGGCCGCCGAACTTGCCCATCGCCAGCACGACCATGCCGGCCTCGGTGCCGGGCTGCTCGGCCACCTCGGGCTGGCCGAGCTTTGCGGTCAGCTCGGTCTGCTTGCGGGCCACCACCACCCGCAGCACCGTTTCGGCCACATCGGAGAGCGCCGCGGCGGTGGCATGCGGGGTCGGTTCGCCCAGCAGGCCGCGGATGCCGATCCGCAGCTGCTGGGCCACCTTGAAGGCGATCAGGCTCGGCAGGATTTCGACGGCCGGGCCGCAGAGCAGCCAGAGCTGCCGCTCCAACTCGTCCCGCGACGGCTGTTCGCCCCCCAGCAGGCTGTCCTGCAGTTCGTCGATCATGCCCGGGTTCCGCACCAACAGGTCGGCCAGAAACGGCGTCGCGGAACAGAACCGCACGGTCAGGTCGAGGGTGGCCGGTGACTCGCTGAGCATCTCCCAGAGCATGGCCTTGCCGCCGAGTGAGTCACTGACAGCCACCAGGGTGCTGAGCGTCGCATCGGGATCGGGCGTGGCGGCAATCCGGTCGAGCAGGCGGGCGGCGATGGCGGCCAGAAAGTGCCGGCAGCGGCGGCTGGAGAGGAAGCGAACCGGCTCCTCCCCGAGGGCCATCAGCAGCCGCGAGGCCTGGGGGATGTCGCGGAACCGCCGCGGGGCCAGCACCGCCGCGACTGTCTCGGCTGCCGGATCGGGATCGAGCACCAGATCGACCTCCGGCTCGGGCTTTTCCTCACCGGGAAAGGCGTCGTGCAGCAGGTGGTCAAGAATTCGCCGGTTGAGCCGGGTGGCCTCGGCCAGATCGGCCCGCAGTCGGGCGGCGGCCACCGGCCCGGTTCCGTAGCCGGTGCGAACTGCCAGCCGGCCGAATTCGGCATCATCATCGGGCAGCCGATGGGTCTGGCGGTCATAGAGAATCTGCAGCCGGTGTTCGACCGTTCGCAGTAGCCGATAGGTCCGTTCGAGAATCTCGCGTTCCTGATCGGTCAGGCCGCCGCTGGCCGCCAGCCGGCGGATTGCCTCGATCGTGTTGCCGCCGCGGATGCCCGGCGAATCACCGCCGTTGAGCAGCTGCAGAAACTGAATGGTGAACTCGATGTCGCGGATGCCCCCCCGGCCGGTCTTCAGGTCGGCCGCGTCGGCCCCCTCGCGAATGGCCCGCTGCTCGATTCGCCGCTTGAGCGCACGGATGCCGCTGATGTCGCCGCGGTTCAGCCAGCGGCTGTAGACCCAGGGCTCGAGGCTGGTCAGCAGCCGCCCGCCAAGGGCCTGGTCGCCGGCGATGCAGCGGGCCTTCACCCAGGCCTGCCGTTCCCAGGTGCGGCCCTGCCGGTCGTAATACTGCGTGACCGCGGCCAGCGGCAGCACCAGCGGTCCCTGGCTGCCGTGGGGCCGCAGCCGCAGATCGACGCGATAGGCTGCCCCCAGTTCGGTTTGCTCGCCGATCAGCCGGGTCGCCTCCTGCACCACCCGCTGAAAGAACTCGCCGTTCGTGCAGGGCTTCGGCCCGACCACCCGGCCCTCACCCGAGAAGCAGAAGATCAGATCGATGTCGCTGGAATAGTTCAGCTCATTCCCACCCAGCTTGCCGAGTGCCAGCACCGTCAGCGTCGCCGGCGTCCCGTCAGCCTCCAGCGGCTCACCCCGCAGCTGCACCTGCCGCTGCCAGGCCACCCGCACCGCCTCGGCCACCACGCAGTCGGCCACCGCCGAAATCTGACCGGCCACGGTCTCCAGCCGCTGGCCCATGACGATGTCCCCGTAGGCGATCCGCAGCATCTCCCGCCGCTTGAACCGCCTGATCGCCCGCATCACCAGCCGCGGGTCGGTCTGGTTGCCGATGTCGGCCCGCAACACCTCCCGCAGGGCTTCCCGTTTTTCGGGCCGTCCGCCCCCCCGACGAATCTGCTCCCAGGTGTCGGGCTCGGCCAGCACGATTTCGGCCAGGTAAGGACTGGTCGCCACGATCGCCAGCAGGGTCTCGAGCGCCGCAGGGTCCCGCTGAAACAACGCCACTGCCGAGAGCGGGCTGTGCAGGGTGCCGAGAAAGCGGTCGAGGGTGACCAGCACCCGGTCGGCATCGACGGCATCGGGCAGCAGCTTGCCGAGCGTCTCGATGAGGTTCGCCAGCAGATCGGGGCTCAGCCGGCCATCGGCCCAGCCGCAAAAGACCCGCCGGGCGGTCTCTGGGTCGGTTAACCCGGCAGCAGCGCTCCAGCGGCCGATGGCAGTATCGTCAGCGAGAAAAGACCGCACTTCGGCGGGACTTTCACTGCTGGCCAGCCCCGCAGCCGCAGCACTGGCAGGCGGCCTGGCAGCAGCCGGCTCGGCCGCCATCTCAGGTTCCCCGCTGCGTGACGGGCGTGGTCGCGATCTGATGCAGCACCGGCGTCAACGGCGCTGGTTGCGGCTGCTCCAGCTGCTCCAGCGGCACCGCGTCGGCCAGACCATCGGCCACCTCGCCGGCCAGGCTCCAGGCACCGGCGGCGGTGATGTCGACATCGACCA
>CALAZQ010000493.1 GCA_937926325.1 uncultured Planctomycetaceae bacterium
CGCCGATGCCGGCGGTGTTGATCACCAGCCCGTCGCCCCGGCCCCGTTCAACCACCTTGGTGTCACCCGTGACAATCAGCACCCCGGCCGCCCGGGCAGCTGCCCCCATCCGACTAACAAGGTCTTTAAGCGCGGCCAGCGGCAGGCCCTCTTCGATGATGAAGCCGGCCGAGAGAAACCGGGGAACCGCCCCGCTCATCGCGAGATCGTTGACCGTGCCATGCACGGCCAGTTCGCCAATCGACCCGCCCGGAAAGATCAGCGGCTGCACCACATGTGAGTCGGTCGCGAAGGCCAGCCGTTCACCTGGGGCGAGCGTCAGACCGTCGAGCACGGCAGAGTCCCCCAGCCGATTGAGCACCGCATTGCCGAAGGCTGGCAGGAAGACCTGCTCAAGCAGTTCCTGCGACATCGCCCCGCCACCGCCGTGGCCCATCAACACCTGTGAGCCGTTCGCTGCTGGCGCGGGACAGGAAAAGCCAGAAAAATCAGCGGGGGGCTCAGGCATCACTGTCCGCCAGTCAGGCTGACCAGCTGCGCAGGCTGGGTCCGGCCGTAGTGGTAGTAGGCGGCGCAGGCCCCTTCGCTGGAGACCATCGTCGCCCCCAGCGGCGTACGGGGCGTGCACTCGCGGCCAAAGGCGGGGCACTGGTTTGGCTTGAGCGTGCCCTTGAGCACTTCGCCACTGTGACACAGCGGCGACTCATCGGCATGGAGCTCGCCCACGCCGAACCGCAGCTCGGCATCCAGGTTTCGATAAGCCGCCGCCAGCCGCCAGCCGCTGGCCGGAATCGTGCCGATGCCCCGCCAGCTGCGGTCGCAGGGCTCGAACACCTCGGCAATCACCTGCTGGGCCGCCCGGTTGCCCGGCTCAGTCACCACCCGCGGGTAGGCATTTTCGCACTCAGCCCGGCCCGCCTCCAGCTGCACCACCGCCCGGCGGATGCCCTCCAGCAGATCGAGCGGCTCAAAGCCGGTCACGACGATCGGCACCCCAAACTCGGCGGCCAGTGGTGGATATTCAGTCGTTCCCATCACGCTGCAGACATGGCCAGCCGCCAGAAAGGCCTGCACCCGACAGCCGGGCGAGGTCATGATGCCCCGGATCGCCGGCGGCACCAGCACGTGTGAGACCAACAAGGAAAAATTCTCCAGGCCCTGATCATGGGCCAGCTTTGCCGCCATCGCATTGGCCGGGGCCGTGGTCTCAAAGCCGATCGCCAGGAAGACCACCTGACGATCGGGGTGGGCTGCCGCCAGCTTGACCGCATCGAGCGGTGAATAGACGACCCGGACGTCACCGCCGCTGCCCTTCACGTCGAGCAGGCTCTCCCGCGAGCCGGGCACCCGCAGCATGTCGCCAAAGGAACAGAAGGTGACCTCCGGTCGCCGGGCAATCGCCAGGGCCCGGTCGATCGTCTCCACCGGCGTTACGCAGACCGGGCAGCCGGGGCCGTGAATCAATTCGACCTCGGGCGGCAGCAGCTGGTCGATGCCGTTGCGGATGATCGAGTGGGTCTGGCCGCCGCAGACCTCCATGATCGACCAGGGCCGGGTCACCAGCCGGCCAATCTCGGCAGCCAGTCGCCGGGCCTTTGGGCCGTCGCGGTATTCGGCCAGATGTTTCATTGCGGCCGCGCTCCCAGGCCGAGATCGACTGAGCAGTCGGTCTGCTGGAGCTCAGCGAGTTCCTCTTCGAGCAGGCCGAGTTCCTCGAAGGTCTTCAGCGTCTCCCTGGCCGACGCCTCATCGATCTTGCTGATGGCAAAGCCAACGTGGACGATCGTGTAGTCACCGACGGCAATCTCTGGCAGACAGGCCAGGCAGACATCTTTGATCACGCCGCCAAAGTCGACCCGGCCCATCCGGGTCCCCTGCTCTTCGTAGATCGCATCGACCCGTCCGGGCACGGCAAGACACAT
>CALAZQ010000494.1 GCA_937926325.1 uncultured Planctomycetaceae bacterium
GTTCGAGCAACCATCACCGGATGATCTGCCCATGATCGACATTCATCACCGCTAAGAGCCGGTGCCATTCCTTCGCGACATCCCCCGATCGAGCAGCCGCATTGAACGCGATTCGGAAGCGGTCTGCGCGGAGGACCTAATTCTGTGTGCGAGTCAGCTCTTTCTCACCTTTTTCTGCTGTTTACGAAGGGCGAATACTCCACGTGGTCCGCCGCCCGCTGCCACATGCGGCCCGCACCGGCTAACGCTCAAGCCGTCATCCACCGCGTATTATGCTGGTTCGCATTCCGTCCTCCACCCTCATTTCTCAGACGTCATGACCAGCACCGCTCCCTATCCGCCCCGCGATGCGCACGAGGAGTTTGCCAACACGCTCACGCACGGCGCCGGGGTGGTGCTCAGCGTGGCCGGGGCGGTCGCCCTGCTGTCGAGCTGCTCCCACTGGAGCGTCGCGCTGGCCTGCGGGCTCTACGCCATCACGCTCGTGGCGACGTACGCGGCATCCGCCCTCTCCCACGGCGTGCAGCAGCCGGATTGGAAGCATCTGCTCGGCGTCTGGGACCAGGGCGTGATCTTTCTGCTCATCATCGGGACCTACACCCCGTTTCTCGTGGCATACCTCCCCTCGGCATGGACCATGCCCGTGCTCGTGCTGCTGTGGGGAGCGGCACTGCTCGGCTTTGCCTCGAAGGTGCTCGTCAAGCATCGCATTGACCACACGTTCTCGCCGCTTCCGTATGTGGCGCTCGGCTGGCTGCCGGCGATGATTCTCGCGCCGTTCGTGCCGCTGGCCTGCCTCCTGTGGATGGCCGTCGGAGGCGTGCTCTACACCGTGGGCGTGATCTTTCTCGTGCTCGATCGGCGGGTGCGATACTTCCACGCTGCGTGGCACCTGTTTGTGCTGGGTGGGAGCAGCTGCCATTACTTCGCGATCCTCTCGTTTGTGGTACTGCCGACCGGGATCGCGTAGGCGGCCCGAAGAACGGTGCGGCGGCAACCCGCGGCAGGCGGCGTTACCGCGTTGGGAGAACGCAGAGTCCCTCGTTCTCTCCTCCAGAGAACCTTGCGATGCCCAGGAGGGAACCAACCAACTTGAGGGCCGCCCCGAAAGAATCTGGTGTCGGTCGAGCCCTCCTCCTTCAGGCATGCGAACCGATCGTCTTTGCCGACATGGAGGGTGAATCGGCGAGCCACGGCGATGCCAGGGCCATTCCCTCCAGCCGATCTTTTTTCTAGACTCCACGCCGCTGCCAGCACCTCAGCCATGCGGTTCTCAGGCCGCTTCGTTGTGTTGTCGCCAGTTGGACTGCCCTACTCCGTTTCCTGAGTGTTTTTGACCGCGATACGCGTTTCCAGATTCATAGAGGTGCATGACTCATGGCTGCTTCGACGACCATCCTCTCGGACAAACTGCACGAATATCCCCAGCACGAAGTCATCGACGGCACCGCCGGAGGATCGGCCGCAATTCTTGATGATTGCCTGAACAGTCACGACGGGGTGCTGCAGCTCTTGCACCGTTACGCCGGCCGTACCTTTTGTACGCCGGGGAAGCGCCTGCGGCTTGACGCCCAGTCGTACTATCCCGACTACATGAACGGGACCGGGCTTGATGAACTCTGGATGTGCTGCACCGTCCCGATCGTGACGGGCGTCATCGATACCCGCACGAACAAGCCGCCATTTCGTGAAGGGGAATCGCACGTCCTCACACCGGATGGCCGGGTGATCTCGCTGCAGGATTTGATTATCGCCAATCCCGAAGCGGTCATGGGCGAGAAGATCACCGCCTTTTCGACATCACTTTACGGCGAGCCGACCTGGCCGATTGTGTCGAAGAAATTCGACAATCTCAATCCGATCCCACACCATCTTCATTGGGCAAAGTGGGAGGTCTATGACATCAATTCATATGACAACCCCGGGGTCAGTGCCTCGCATTATCACACCACGGCCATGGGACTGTACCCGTTCGTGACGAAGGACCAGTTCCTCGCCTGCATGAAGCGGTTCGGACAGGGCGAGTACAACGGAGTGCGGCACCTGTCGCCGCACGTGATGATGCAGCTTGATAACGGCTTTGTGATGCCGAACGGGGTGCTGCACTCGCCGACGAACCTGTGCACGCACGAGCTGCACGTCACCATGGACGAGCACTTTCTCGCTGAAGACCTCACGCTTGATGGACGTATCGGGGCAGCAGACGCGTTCTATGCCTGTCGGGAAGAGGACTATCCGAAGGATCGGCACGAAGACTGGGAGTACCTGGTTGAGAAGTTCGACTTTGAGGCCAATCAGGACCCTCACTTCGTCCTGAACAATTCACGGCCGGCCATTACTGCTGAACAGTTCACCGCCGACGGAGTCGATGCAAAGTGGATTGTCTACGGCGATTTTCTCGGTGACCAAAAGTGCTCGATTCTCCGGCTCATTCTGCAGCCCGGCGGCAAAGCGAAGTTCTGTCCAGAGAGTCCGGCGTTGTTTCACACGAATGCTGGAAGCGGCCGTGTTGGAACGCTCAACGTCCGCTGCCACCACGACATGAAACTTGGCGAGATCTATCCTGAGATCGGTTTCATTACCCAGGCTGCACTCGCGAACGGCGGTGTGGTAGTCGAGAACACGGGCTCTGAACCGTTCGTGTTGACCTTCGATTTCCCGCAGAACGCGCACTCGCAAACACCCGGTGCCGCGATTTCGAGATAGTTGCTCGAATAGCTGGGTTTGCCCGCCGTCTCACCGGCCTGCGGTCCTCCTGACGACCGGGGGGCGGCGAGTCAGTCCCTTGGCAATGGGAAGTCTCAGCAAGCACCGCTCGATTGATCTGCCCCCGACTGCCGGACCAGTCTGGGTTTCAGGGGTGGGAGTCGTCTGGAAGCGTGATTGTCGCGAGGGCGTCCTGAAACTGCTTGGACCACCGGACCTGATAGAGGGAATAGAAGAGCAGGGTCATCGCGGCACACACGAGAAAAACCCGATCGGACCGCAATTCCAGCGTTTTTATGCCGAGAAAGATGAGGTTGCCCGCGATCACGCCTACAAACGACAGGCAGTTCCAGAGGCCAAGCACCTGGCCTCGGTCACTCTCCTGAGCGAGATGCTGCACCATCGTCTGTAACGGCACCATCACAAATCCGCACATAAAGCCGCCGCAGGCAAGCAGGCCGGTGACCAGCGCGAAACTGGGCGGTGCGAGGCCGAGTGCGAGATAGGCCGCGATGTTGGCAACACTGCCGTAACGAATGAGGCCGGGGCGAATGGCATGCCCGGACAATGCTCCCGCCGCGTAGTCACCAACACCAATCGAGATTCCCAGCAACGCCATCAACAGTGACGCTTGCAGGTACGATATTCCGAGGATTTCCTTGTAATCGGGCAGGATCAGTACGGCGACACCACCGATGATCATGTAGAACAGCGTCCAGGCAATTAAGACGGAGCGTAACGGCGTGCCGCGGGTGCTTGTCCAGGTCTTGATGTAGCCGGCGAAGAGGGCGTAGCTGATCGGCTTTTCGGGGTTCTGGGCCGTCAGCGAAGGGATGCCGTGAGCGGCAACAGTGCCGAGCACGCCGACGAGCAGAATAATGATCCCCGGTGCCCATCGCATCGCGTCGCCGTAGGTCCCGATGTAGCACTCGTACAGCGGTCCTCCGACCGCACTTCCAAGAATGATTGCAAAGTAGGTGAACATGTTGACCGTGCCGTTGGCGCGGCTGAGTTTCTCGCTTGATACAATCTCGGGCAGCATGCCGAACTTGGCGGGTGAGAAAAACGCGCTTTGCGTGGCAATGGTGACCAAGGCCAGCAACACCAGCCAAACGTTCTGCATCCAGAGTCCCCAGATCGCAATCAAGGCGATGGCAATCTCGGACCATTTGGTCACGAGGCTGACCTGCTGCTTGCTGTATTTGTCAGCAAACTGACCAGCAAAGCCTGAGAGCAACACAAACGGCACGGCAAGACACAACGACGCCCAAGCCTGGCCTCCCGGACCAAGGATGCCCTCCCAGATGCCGCCCATCGCAAGACCGAACACGAGCAACTGCTTCAGAATGTTGTCGTTCGCAGCACCAAGAAACTGCGTGACATTGAGGCAGACGAAGCC
>CALAZQ010000495.1 GCA_937926325.1 uncultured Planctomycetaceae bacterium
ACTCGACCTTCCTCGAGCCCCCGCTGCGGATCGCCCCGATCATCCTGCGGGTGCCAGGGTGAGTCGCTTTCGTCGGGCTCCGCAGCTCAGCCTGTTCGCATCGGCTGAGCTGATGGGGCACGAAAAGTCGCCGGTACGGGGAAGGAAAGGCAGGGAGAGCCGTTCCAGCCGCGGGCGTCTTCGTGACGATTGGTACCGCGAGGTGCTCACGCCCGACAGTTCTTGATGTGGCTGACTGAGCGCAGTAAAGTTGCGTTTTATCATGATCAGCCGCATCATCACTGCCGACTCTCTTGCAGGAGAGTCCTGTTTCCTGTGGGGCCCGCGGCAGACTGGCAAGAGCACACTCCTGCGGACTCTCTTTCCAGACGCATTGACCTACGACCTGCTTTCGTCGCGGGAATTTCGGCGACTGTCTGCCGATCCTGGCGTCTTCTTCGAAGAGTGCGCAGCGGTGTCCGACCGGCAGCAGCCGGTGATCGTGGATGAAATCCAAAAGCTGCCGGCCCTCCTCGACGAGGTCCACTCGCTGATGAGCCGGCACGAATTGCGGTTCATCCTTACCGGATCGAGCCCCCGAAAACTGCTCCGCGGCGGAGGGAATCTCCTCGGCGGCAGGGCCGTCCGCCACGACCTGCTTCCGCTCACCTCTGCCGAACTGTCTGACGTTTCCCTCGAGCGGGCCCTCAACCGAGGCCTGCTGCCCGCTCACTACCTTTCCGACCGTGCCGCCTCGCGACTGACCGCGTATGTCGGTGATTACCTGCGTGAGGAAGTGCTTGCTGAGGCGCTTACCCGCAACCTACCGGCGTTCCAGCGATTTCTCGAGGCGGCCGCGTTTTCCAATGGTCAGATCGTCAATTCGGCCACCATTGCCCGTGAGATCGGTGTCGCGGCCAACACCGTTCGCGGCTACTTCGACATACTTGTCGACACGCTGGTGGCAACGTGGGTGCCGGCTTGGACGAAACGCGCGAAGCGACGCGTCATCCAGGCACCGCGGTTTTGGTTCTTTGACGTCGGAATCGTCAATGAACTCACCCGCCGCGGCACGCTTGTGCCTGGCTCAACCGATTACGGCGCGGCCTTCGAGCACTTCATTTTCATGGAGCTGCGTGCCCACGCCACCTACTCGCCCCGAGGAATAGGGCTGCCCGTGAGCTACTGGCGGACAGCCTCGGGAATTGAGGTCGATTTCATCCTCGGGAATGCTGAGGTGGCAGTAGAGGTGAAGTCAAGCGACCGCCCCACCACCGACCATCTCAAGGGCCTGCGGGCCTGGCGAGAGGAACACCCGAAAAGCCGATGCATTCTTGTCTGTCGCGTTCCCCGCAGTCGACGGGCCGAAAACGGCATCGAGATTCTCCCCTGGCGGGAATTTCTCTCCAGCTTGTGGAAGAACGAGATCCGGGCCGATTAATGTCCCTTGGAACAAGCCTCCCATGACGATGGGCGTTCGGCTTCCGACGCCGCTCGATCGGCCTGAGGGGGCAACACGCTTCAGCCAGGCAATTCCAAATGGAACCCCAGGGGGAGAGGCACTCTGGCAGCATGCTCCTCTCCCCCCGGCCGTCGCCAAGAAGCCGCCGGCTTGCTCAATTCCTCAACACAAACCAGGTCGCCGGCTCCTTCGTGTCCTTCGTGCCTTCGTGGTGAACATCAATCGTCCTGTCGGTCTGACAC
>CALAZQ010000496.1 GCA_937926325.1 uncultured Planctomycetaceae bacterium
AGGCTCCGGTTCTCCCGGCGAAGTGAGAAACAAAACGAGCAGCACCAGTGCTCCGATCGTGACCGCAATGCCAATCCGGACGGCCGAACTGTTGAGGATTTCCCAGGGAATCTTTTCGTCGCCTGCCGCCCTGCGGTCTGCCCTCGAACCTGCCGTCGGCGGGCGGCGGGCCACCGGGTTGTCGTCGGCCGGAATCTCCACCCCAAGAAGCTGAGGCGCGAGCTCAGCGACCGGCTGCCAGGGGCCATCACGGTATTCGGCGATTTCATCCGATCCGCGTAGCCGCCCGTCCGCGTGAAGCTCGTGGAGCTTCCCGGTGGTGAGTGGGCCTTTGATCTTCTGATGGCGACGGACGTAATACACAGCGTTTTCACAACTACAGACAGGAGGCGACTCAAGTGCTCAGCAGCAGCTGATCCGCGACGAAGTAGTTTACTGATTTCCGCTGAGATTTCGGTGAGCCAGACCGGACGGCCTTCGCACCCGACAGGATCGCATCGATGCCACCCACCCGCTCGCTGCCCCGGCCATCGTCCTGCTCAGAATGATGCGAGCCCCTGGCGGCGATCGTCATGGATGTCGAACAGGCTGTCGAGCTTCGTCACCTGAAACACCTGCAGCACCTCCGGCCGGATGCCGCAGAGCTTCAGCCGCCCCTTGGCGGCCCAGGTCTTGCGATGAATCATGCCGAGCATGCCGAGGGCGGCGCTGGAGAGAAACTCGACCGGTGACAAGTCGATCAGGATATCGACGCCGGTTGCGTCCTTGTCGATCGCGAGAATCTGCTCGCGAATCTCATCCAGCCGTGACTCATCGGTGAGCCGGGGCTGCTGAATCTCGACGACATACACCGGTTTGCTGCCCGTCGGCACCGTGACCGCTTCAATTCCAACCATAAAAACAATCCGTCTTTCCTCGATTTGATTCGGTTCCGCCGCCACCGGCTCGCCTGCCGACAGCCATTGTCGGAGTCATTCGCGAATGGACGCCCCCTCGGGCGGCCTTGTTCAGTCTGGCTCGGGCATCACTGTGGCGTGATGCCGAGCACATCCTCCATACGATACCGCCCGGCCGGCTTGCCAACCAAAAATGCCGCCGCGGCCAGGGCACCCCGGGCGTAGGAGTCGCGGTTGGTCGCCCGCACGTTGACCGACAGGCTTTCCCCCTCGAGGCCGAACAGAATGGTGTGCTCCCCGGGATTGTCGCCCGACCGCACGGCGTGGTAGCCGATTTCATCGGTGGGCCGGGCCCCGGGTCGGCCCTCACGGCCGTGGACCTCGCGGGTCTGGCCCATCGCCTCGCGAACGATGCGGCCAAACTTCAGCGCCGTGCCGCTAGGGGCATCTTCTTTGTGATGATGGTGGCACTCGATGATCTCAACATCGGCCCGGCTACCAACGCCCGCCAACAGTCGGCCTGCCCGGCCGACCAGATCCATGGCGATGTTGACCGCCAGACTCATGCTGGGCGAGATGAGCACCGGAATCGTCGCGGCCGCCGTCTCAATCGCCTGCTCATCGGCCGGCTCAAGGCCCGTGGTCGCCACCACCAGGGGCACTCCACGGTCGGCACAGACTGCAGCGATGCCGGCGACCGCTCCGGGCAGTGAAAAATCGATCGCCACGTCAGCGGCTGCACCCCAGGTTTCGTTAATGGCGACCCCACAGCGACCACTGCCGGCCAGCTCACCGGCGTCGGTCCCCTGCTTGAAGCGGTCGATCGCGGCAACCAGTTGCCAGCGGCCAGCATCTTCGGCGGCACAGGCGACGATGCGCCGGCCCATCCGTCCGGCGGCACCGTGAACAACCAGACGCAGGGGTTGGGGGTCGGGCATCGAAAGACTTTCTCCGTGATAAAACAGCGGGAAACGAGGCGACCGGGCCGACTGGCCTCAGCCGTAGAGTTCGATCGCCTGGGCGATCTCATCGAAGCGATTGCCGACGCTGACGGCCCGGTTGGCAAAGCTGGCCCGGCTCACGCCGCGGCTGCCGAGGACGTCATTGAACAGCTTTTGATCGGTGGTGTGGTAGGCGACGGTCGCGTTGGGATCTTTCAGCTGATGGCCGGTGAGGATGCAGACCACCCGGTCGTCCCGGCCGATTACGCCTTCGGCCACCAGCTTGCGGGCCCCGGCGACGCTGGCGGCACTGGCCGGCTCGCAACCGAGGCCGCCGGCCCCCACCTGGGCCTTGGCGTCGAGAATCTCCTGCTCTGAGACCTCGCGGACGACACCATCGCAGACCTCGAGCGCCCGCAGGCACTTGTTGAGATTGACCGGCCGGTTGATCTCGATGGCGCTGGCCAGCGTGTCGGCCCGCTTCTGCTCGCGGTCGAGTTCGTCGTAGTAGTGACAGGCGGGGGCCAGATCGGCCCGGCCGCCCTCCCAGCGAAGGCCGCGGTTGTGATAGAGCTCATAGAGCGTGTTGGCGCCGGCGGCATTGATCACCGCCAGCCGCGGCACCCGGTCGATCAGGCCGAGATGCCGCAGCTCGGCAAAGGCCTTCCCAAAGGAGCTGGAGTTGCCGAGGTTGCCGCCGGGCACCACGATCCAATCGGGCACCTCCCAGCCGAGTGACTCAAGCACCCGGAACATGATCGTCTTCTGGCCCTCGAGCCGGAACGGATTGACCGAGTTCACCAAATAGATGCCGAGCTTGCCGGCCACCTCTTTGACCCGGGCCATGGCATCGTCGAAGTCGCCGGCGATCTGGATGGTCAGGGCCCCATAGT
>CALAZQ010000497.1 GCA_937926325.1 uncultured Planctomycetaceae bacterium
GTGGTGGACACCTCCTCGTACAAGAAGTCGATATTCTGCGTGCCATAATCAGAGAAAACAGCGGAGTAGCTGCCTGCCGCCAGCTCAAGGCCCGATGCTGTCGCCGTTGCCTGGCCGAGACTTCCTGGATGATCCCGTGCGACTGACCACATTGAAAGCATGCCCAGCCCCTTGCTCCGGGCAAAGTCTTCAAGCAGCTGTGCATCCTCAATCGTGAACACCTCGGTGGTGACATCGTTGACACCGATCATCGGTGTCACGCCAAGTTGGCTCCACCCGAATTCGTGGCCGTACTCGGCGTAGAGGGCGACCAACTGGTCATGCGCACCCTGAGCCGAGGCGATGGCATAGAAGCCCATCGTCTGCGCTTCGGGCCCGGTCGTCGGAGCCGCCCAGCCACCAAAATTCATTGCCATGATATTGACGCCGTCGAGCACAACACCGGCCTGCAACGCCGATCGAATCACCTGATGGCCGTTGTAGGTAAGGCCTGATGGCACTGCTGGCAGCGTGTACCAGACTTCAACATCTGGGTGATCTCTCTGGAAAAGTGCCAGCGCTTCGCTCCGCAGGGCAATCGAGACCGGATCTGAAATTGCTGTCCCCTCGATATCAAAATCGATCCGGTTGAGTGAGTACGTATCGACGACATCACGGTAGGCCTGGGCCAGATCGAGGGCCGTCTTCCCCTGAGCGGCATGGACATGGGCCAGACTATTCCCGGCAGCACCACCAAAGGAGACCATGACATCGCCACCAGCAGCCTGGAACGAGGCGATCGATTCATTGATTGCAACCGCTCGGGCTGACTCCGCATCGATTGCCGCCGAGTCCCAGCCGGCCCATGCCGTCTTTCCCTCTGCGGTCGATAACAGAAATGCGAGTGTCAGCAACGAGGTGCCTCGCGTCTGGGCAATCTCAGTCAAGTCTGGCACTTCCCAAAACCCCATATCGACATAGGGCGCGAAGAAGGCCTCTCCCCACAAGTGATCGCCTTCATTTCCCGAGTTGACCCCGGCGACCGCTTCAATGACACCATCACCGTCAATGTCGATTCTGAACAACGATTCTTTGGCCTGGAGCGACGTGTCTGCCGGCCCCTCCTCGCCGATGTAGTGGCCGTTTTCGTCAAGAATCCAGGCGTAGGCATTGACGCCACTGCCATCGAGCACCCGCAGACGACCGAGTTGATCCCTGGCTGCAGCCAGAATGGTTGCCCCATTGCGACTGAGCGGCACATGACCATCCCAGTACGCATCGGACCGCATGATCGGAATTGGTTCTCCCCCTGGTTCACGCACATACGCCAGGCCTGCCGCATCGACCAGCACGCTCACTGCCGTTGTCGACGCAACCTCGGTCAAGCCCTCATCCGAGGTGCCGGTGTCCGAATCACCGCCTTCCCCTGAACGCGGCACAACAGACCCCGATCGCACCTGATGCCCGTCGGTGAGTTCACCAGCAGGGGCAGCCGGCGTCAGGAGATCAGATCTGCTGACGATCGCGACCTGGTCGGCACTGAAGCCAAATGGAACAAAGAGCTGCGATTCCACCACCTGGTCATGATGGAATTCAAGGTTGTTGCCTACAAGCGATGCTTTCGAAACACCAACAAGCAGCGTGCTCTGGCCGGTGGCCGCCGCCGAAACGAGCAGGCCTTCTGCCGTATCCTCGACAACGAGCCGATCGCGGGAGCCAAAGTAAAGGAAGCTTATTTTCATCGTGGACGGATCGAAGCCTTCGATCCGTTCATGCACGCCAACTTCGTGCGACCGGATGTAGACCGTGTCCTGGTCTCGTGGCCCAACCTGATGTTCCCACGAGAGCACGCCGCCAACGTCCTGCCGGAGATGTTCGTCGGCTATCGGCACGAAACTGTCGACTGTGAGCTGCTCATACCCGACGTTCGCGAGCGATTGAAACTCTGCCGCTGACGACCATGGATTGAAGAAGGCCACCTCACCGGTTTCGTGCTTCCCGAAGATGATGCTGTGTGCTGAATGGTGACCAAGATCGAGCCGGTCCACCAACGGATCAAAGTCCGTACGATCAGCCCGAGATGATCCGATCACATAGACATGGCCATCACCATCGACGGTGTCAGCCGCGGGTGGCCGGCTGGGCCGCTGAAGCTTGGGCGGTTCGGAGAAGACCTGGGCGGGCGACGCAAGCGGCCCGTTACAGACACCTGCCACCACGAAGCCGCTCGGCGTCGCCGCATCCTCACCAGCCGCCCCCAGGAAACGGACCACCGCAGTCCCTCCGGCTGCGAGATCCTGATTCCATGAGGGGCCGCGGATGGTGTAACGCGTGCCTGACTGACGGACGAGAACGCCATTCCAAACTGAATCAATCGTTCCAGAAAAATCGAAGGATGCCTCCCAGCCTGCGAGCACACCCTCGGTTTGATTCGTGACCGCGATCTCTCCGATAAACCCTTCACCCCAATCCCGCAGGGTGCGAAAGTTGATCGTACTCGGACTACCGAAAGGGTCAGGCTGTGGCTCACCTGCATCATGGGTCGGAACCGCGTCACCCGTGGAAGGAGACGGGCCACCATCCGCCAGGCCACCAACACCTCGCCCGTTCACCGCATAATTGTCGGGTGCTACAAGCTCGGATGGGGGCAGGTCCGTAGAACCGAGCAGATGAAATGCGAGCGACTTGCCTGCCTTCAAATCGGCATTCCAGCCCTCGTTGGCGATGGTGTAACGGCCGCCATCACGCGAT
>CALAZQ010000498.1 GCA_937926325.1 uncultured Planctomycetaceae bacterium
GCAACGAGCCCGAGACCGGCGACGAGCCCGAGACCGGCGACGAGCCCGAGACCGGCGACGAGCCCGAGAACGATCCCACTCCCGAGGGGCTGTCTGACATGGACTATGCGGTCGAAATCATCTCCAAGATGGAAGATGGAATCGACACCATCGAGGAAATCGACGATCCCGAGGCTTTGCGCGCCATCTACGCATCTGCGGTGGCTATCGCGAATCTCGTGGCCGGCCGACTCGGTGAGAACGGCCTGACGATCACGAAGGCGGCCTAGTCCGCACGGGGGCGCCCTTCGGGGCGCCCCTTCTTTTTTTTGCCCGCCCCGTCCCCCGTCGGTCGGGATTTTGTGTCAGGCCGCGTCGGTTCGCGGTCTGAGTCAGAATCCAACCTACGAAACCACTACTCATTACGTAATGAAAACAGCAACCGTGGGCATTGCCCCACTGAAACCGTTCGTTCCCCTCATCTCGTCGTTCATCCCCAGGAGAACGAAACTCCCCGTGCTCGAGACCGTAAAGCTCCGGGCCGGAGGTGGATCCCTTCACCTCACGGCCACCGATCTCGATCGGGAGCTGAGTCTCCGGATCGGAGATCCGGAAAACCGGTTCTCCGGTTGCGTCAGTTGGTCGGCGCTGAGGACCGCACTTGATGCGGGCTCCGATGCAGCCGACTTCGACCCCGTCGATTCGCGCATCTCCTACTCCGGCGGATGCGCGCTGGCGCGATTCGAGGAGGCGTCGGAGTTTCCGCGGTTCTTTTGGGAGAACCGCAAGGGCGATCCGGCGTCGCTGAAAATCCAGGCGGATTTCATCGCCGCCCTCGCCGACTCGCAACCGTACGCTTCGACGGACGAGACCCGGTTCGTTCTCAACGGATATTTCGTCGATGTGTCTCGCGGCTATGTCGTCGCGACCGATGGCCGTCGGTTGATCCGGACCGACGTCAATATCCCGCAAATGGATCCGATCGACACGGAAAGCACGGTCGGGTTCATCCTGCCGGATCACCGGTGGGTGAAAGCAAAGATTCTTCGCGGCGTCGATGGGTCTTTGAAGTTGGGGCGAGGCCACGAGCACGGCGGAATCAACTCTGCCCGTTTCACTTTCCGGATCGGGCCGGCCGTTGTGCAAATCAGCACGCGGCTCATCGAGGGACGATTCCCGAATTACGAGCAAGTGCTTCCGGATCTGAACGCGCTTGCGCATTCCGTCCCTCTTCCGAAGGACAAGGCCCTCATGTCGGGGCTTAGGTCCCGCAAAGACAAGTCCGTTTTGATCCATCCGAAGAACGGTCGCTCTGTCGCCTCCTTCCATGACGGAGACGGACTGCTGGCGGAATTTCCCCTGTCCGACTCCCCCTCGGAGGCAGAGACGTGTCTCCGCGCCGATTTCCTCCGCGACGCAATTTCCGCGGGGTTCGGTCGACTCGAAACGATCGACGATAGCTCTCCCGCAGTGTGCCGCGATCACCGGCGGCTCGCCATCATCATGCCAATGCGGAAGTGGTGAATCCCGATAACGCCGATACCTAGTAGGTGAGGGGGACGATCCCCCTCACCTACCAACCAAACCTACAGAAAACATTACGTAATGAAAAAATCGATCATTGCACAACACTTGAGGGCGGGATACCCCGCTCTCGCGATTCGGACTCTTGAGGAACGCCGATTCCTTGAGGAAACGATCCCCACGATCGGAGACGACAAGCGGGTCGTCTACGGGTCCGCGCTGAACCGTCTCGAGGATGCTCGGGATGGCTCGGTCATCGACCAGAAAGCTCCGGCGGCGAAGTGCTTCGCCTATGCCGCGGAGAACCCCTGCGTTCTCTTCTACGCCGATTTCCGGCACACGATCAACACGCCGGTCAACATTCGACTGTTCCACGAGTACGCCCCCGCATGGAAGGCGATCGGATCGACGGTCGTCTTTCTCGGTGCCGATTGGAGCAAGGTGCCTCTCGAACTCAAGCACGACCTGCCCGTGCTTCACCACGACCTGCCCGACGAGTCCGGCATTCGCGCCAGTCTGGCGACGATCACGGCGGCCATGGGCAAGGATCTCCCGTCCGACGTCGTCGAGCGTCTCGTCCGCGACGGTCGCGGCCTGACCGCGGAGGAGGCGGAAAACGCCTTCGCCCTGGCGGCCGTGAGCGGCAACGGCGGCATCTGCCTCGACACGGTCGCTCGGGAGAAGTCCCGGATGATCGAGGAGCAGGGGATGCTCAAGATGCTGGATCCGCTCGCGCTCGATCAGGTCGGCGGCCTCGATCCGCTCAAGGCATACGCCACCCGGCAAATCGCCAACAACATCGGCGATCCGCTCCGGCGCGTGAAGGGCGTCGGCATGGTCGGCGTCCCCGGATGCGGCAAGACCACGTTTGCGCAAGTGCTGTCGGACGTCCTCGGCGTCCCTGCCCTTGAGGCGGACCTGTCAGCTTGCAAGAGCGGGCTCCAAGGGTCGTCGCAGGCCAATCTGCGCGACCTTCTTTCGACGGTCACCGCGTTCGGCGACTGCGTCCTCGTCTTCGACGAGATCGAAAAGGCGGTCGCCGGCTCGGCATCGTCGGCACAGACTGACGGCGGGACCGGGCTGGAAATGGTCGGAATCCTCCTGAAATGGCTCGACCGCAACGACTCCGCTACGGTGGTCTTCACATGCAACGACTTCGAGGCGCTGCCGGATCCACTCACCCGATCGGGCCGCATCGACAAGTGGTTCTTCGTCGATCTCCCGTCGGAACTTGAGCGGGTCGCGATTGCGCGGATCCATTTCGCGAAGTTCGGATGCACCGACATCGACCTCATGGCGGAAGCTGGTGCCCTCGCGAAGAACTTCTCCGGCGCCGAAATCGAGCAGCTCGCCAAGGAAGCTGCCCGGTTGCAGACCGGGAAGAAGATCACCCTTGCCAACGTCAAGGAGGCGCACCAGGCCATCAAACCGGCCGCGGTCACTCAGAAGGAGAGCCTCGCTCGCCTTCGCGAGTATGCCCTCACTCGATTCTCCCCCGCCAACTCCCCCGACGCACCCGTCAAGAAGACGGGTCGCAAGCTCTCCTGAATCCCGATAACACCGATACCCAGTAGGTGAGGGGGGCACCCCCCTCACCTACCCAACCAACCTACCTATCATGACTACTACAGCAAGCAACATCATCAGCTCGAGCAAGAAGCCGCTCATCACGTCCGTGTCGTGCCATCGCTTCGGCAACCTCAAGGAAAACCGCGCCGTGACCGACGAGGTCACTGCGCAACGCCACCTCTCGCCCGGATCGGGCCGCTGGACCCAAAACAAGATCAACCCGGAGCGGCTCAAGCCGGCAAACTCGGCATTCAACGCCGTTGTCCGTCAGTGGGAAAAGGATTGTCCGATCGCGTGGGGCAAGGGGCAGCGGCTTTGCTACCCCGCCAAGTACGACGCGATGCGCGCCAAGCTCAACTCGGCGATCGGCGATGCGATGGATGTCGTCGATGAGACGATCGTCGCGCACTGGCACGACATCGTGGAGGAGGCCCGCGAGATGCACAACGGCGACTTTGATCCGGAACTCTACCCGTCGCAGTCTCAAATCCGGGGCAAGTTCAGCATCGACGTCGAGGTCATGCCGATGCCCGACGCGAGCCACTTCGACTCGGAGTTGCAGGGGGTCTTCGGTCCTCAGCTCGAGGCGCTCGTCAATCGCCGCATGAAGGCGGCCGAACTCGAGGCGTGGTCGCTCATCATCAAGCCTCTCGCCCACATGGGGAGCACCCTGGCGAATCCCAAGGCGATCTTCCGCGATTCGCTCGTGGGGAACGTCCGCGACATCATGAACGCGATTCCGGAGATCAATTTCTCCGGGTCTCCCGAACTCGCCGCGGCTCGGAACGAGCTGGCGACGTTCGCCAACCTCAACCCCGACGATCTCCGCAACATGCCCGAGATCCGCGACACGGCCGCGAAAGCGGCTCAGGCCATGGCGGCCAAGTATAGCGCGGCGAAGCGCCACCTCGAACTGGACGCCTGAATCGCGATAACACCGATACCTAATAGGTGAGGGGGACGATCCCCCTCACCTACCAACCAGAAAGCATTACGTAATGAAAAATCAACTCACCGGGGAACACGACCCCCACGCCAACTTCTCCTGCGACCGGACCTGCCCGTTTTTCGAGCGGCGGGATTTTTGCCGGTTCAACCCGATCTTCTCTGCTCTCGGCAACGAAGGCGAGGTGAACTCCCACGTCGTCACCGTGAATGTCAAGATCACCGACCTTGACGCGCTCCGGGCCGCGGCCGAACACTGCGGGCTCACCTTCTCCAAAGCCGACACCTACACGTGGTACGGCCGGCACGTCGGCGACTACCCTCTCCCCGAGGGCTTCAAGGCAAGCGATCTCGGGAAGTGCGACTACAAGCTGTCGCGTCCCGACGCCCCCGGCGCCTACGAGATCGGAATCGTTCAGAGGGAAGACGGCTTCGTGCCGATCTTCGATTTCTACGGTCACAGCGGTCGGCAGCTCCAGAAGCATGTCGGATCTCGCGGAGAGAAGCTCATCGATCGCTACGGGCTCGAGTGTGCCATCTCCGCGGCAGCGGAGCAGGGATGGATGGTGGAGGACCACGGCGACCACGCCGTTGTGCATCACCCGTCCGGCGGCACCCTCGAGATCCGCGAAGGCGGCGAGATCGAGGCGAACGAATTCACCGGCGCCGGCTGCCACGACGCATCCAAGGTGCTGATCGGCGCCATGGGCGAGGAGGACGACTTCTCGCCGAAGCCTGAATACTTCGACACTCCGGCGTGGGAGTCCGAAATGTGAACCCTTTCCCGCTCCTCGCTACAACTGCGGGGAGCGGGCCTACCAAACCAAACCAATCCAATGGAAAAGAAAAAAACGAAAATTGCCGACGTTGACGCCGGCTCGACCGGGATGCCGGGCGGTTCCTTCGAAATCATCGAGGCGAAAGCATTCGAACTCCCCTCCGGAAGGATCGAAGTCCGGATCCGCGCCACGAACGGGTCAAACCAAGGGTATCTCGAAGCCCACGACGAAGACTATCTCACTTCTCGCGGCGATAACGTTCTCCAAGCTATCGAAGCTCTTCGCGACGACGTCGAGGGATGGGAAGGCTGGCTTTCGCTTCCCGAGCGGAGACAGCTCCTTCGCGATCTCGAGTACGAAGCTGAGGACTTCTTTTCACCGACCAACCAATGAAACCTGAAATCGAACCTACCGAAGCAGAGATCGATCTCCGCCATACCCTGGCGGAGATCGACGCATGGCGAAATCTTCAATGCGGCGTGGTCGCTGCGGGCGAAGAGATTCGACGCATCAAGAAAGAACGACGCACCCTTGCCGACGCACACTTGGCAGACACCGTTCATGACCTGATCACGCTCGGCGTCCCGGTCGATCTGGTGTCCAAGTTCGTCGCCGAGGTGAGCCTGTGGGCCAACGAATACTACGCTGCCGACCTGCGGAAGTGGCAGGAAGACCTGGCTCTGGTCGAGCAGTCCGTGATGAAGCGTGATGAATGCGATTCACAGTCTTGACCAACTCGAGCGCGAAATGCGATCGGCACGGCTGCGCCTGCAACGGGCGCGGCGTCGCCGGCGTGGCGCGACTCATCTCCGCGACAAGCTCCGGGCGATCCGGGCCGTCGAGGAGGAAAAGCAACTCTTGACCGAACTGCGCAAAGCGTGGTGGATGGTCGAGTAACCGAAAACCAACAAACCAGAACAACACCTACATCATGAGCAAGTATTCAATCGACGGCGTCATTGTCGACACCGACAAGGCAAAGAAATCGTGGGAGGAAGACACCCGCTGGAACGGCCGGAACCGCGTCTCCGTCGCGACCGGCTCGCAGTGGGAGCATCAAGAGCTTCACCTGAGCGCCAAGGGGAACTACTACATCGAGAGCTGGTCGCAGTGGCAGGGAAGCACCCCGTCGTGCGAGTTTGTCAGCGCCGAGCAGGCGGCTCACTGGCTCCTCGCCAACAACCACGACCTTCCGGCGGACCTCGCCCATTTCGAGGAGGCGCTGGCCGAATAGCAACCCAGGCCGGCGCGGGCAATCCGCGTCGGCCGCAACCTCGAACCGAAAACAATGAAGAATCGAAAGAAGAATCGCGACCTCCGTCGCATCCGTCCCGGCTACTACTCCGACACGAAACCTCAACCCGTCGGGACGCGATCAACCCGATCGGACGGCGCCCCCGTTTACCGGGCCTATCCGCGTTCCGCGATCCCCACGTCGCGCTACCCCTCAACCCCTGAGTCGCGTCGCACCGACAAAGGGCGACACCTCGCAAAAAAAGCCTGCCGCGCCTATGAACTCTCTCGCCCTTGACTCCATGGACCTGCCGATTTCCGACCGCGTCATCTCGCGGAAGAACCGCCGCATCTACGACTGGTATTCGGACTGGATCGACTACCTCGACGAGTCCGCGCCGCTGGTGGAATCTACCACCCGAGAAAACCCGTTCTCGTCTCGCGGGTGTCCGTTCGTGATCACGACTGACAATATCATCACGCCCGTTGCCTGCGACAACGGGCAGACGATGGCGATCGTGCTCTTCATGACGTCATCGGCCGACACGGGAGACCCCTACCTCGAACGCATCGGCGAACTCAGCCTGCGCACCGACAGCGAAGCGGTCGCGTGGCGGGTCGCGGCGTTCCTCGGTCGCCTGATGAACGAGGAGCGGATCTCCCAGGAGCATTGGGATGAATTCGAACTGCTTCTGATGGACGCATGAACGACGAATCCTCGCACCGGACCTAAATCCAAACGAATCATGAAAAATCAGAATGAAAAACCAGGCGACGTGACTCCGGTTGCGAGCGATGGCCTGTTAGAGCCAGAATTGGAATTAAGGCCGGGTAGCCGCATCCGAGTGGGGCGGCATGAGTGCTCCGTGCGATCCGTAAGCGTTACAGGAGCCACGGCGTTCTGCCGATTGCTCGGAGAGTTCGAAATATCAAAAAGGTGGGCAGCATCGAAAGTGATTAGGCTCTGAGTCTTGAACATTGAAATCCATTACGTAATGACTTGACCCTTCCTTTTCTTGTAGGTAGGTTGCACCCTCGATTGGTGGTTCAATCTAGGTGGTGCAAAGGCCGGTCCCCTCACGGGGGCCGGCCTTTTTTTGTGCCCACGTCACGGCATCAATCCCGTGAATTTGGCAGCCGCAATCTGGATCCGTTCCGAGTCCGCGAAGTGATCCGCTCCCTTCGATCTCCATTCTTGGACCTCCTGCCCGTGCTTGTCGTGCGACGTGTGCCGATAATACGCCACCACCTGCCGTCGGTATTCCTCAGAAGCCTCCTCGTGGATTTCCCACCCCGGCACGAGTCCGGAAATCATCGCGTCGAGCAGGTCGATCGTCGACGGCCGCGAAAACAGGAAGAGCGGAATTGAGCCGAACTGTCCTTGGTTCGATGTCCCCTGGCCCGGATCCACCAGTGACGTTTGCACGATCCGTCGCTCTCGATCCTCACCGTTCCTTACCACGAAGTATTCCGCCTTGTCCCCGCGGAATGCCTTCCACCGGTTCCCGCTGGCGAGCACCTGCCCGTAGATTTCCGTCGAGTAATGAGCGGCATCGAAAAGCACGTTGTCCGGCGTGACTCCCCACTCCTCCGCGACCTCGCGGATATGCTCGTACGACGCGAAGCGCCCCTCGTGCAACAGCCGCGACCTCCCCCCCTGCATCCACGCGCGAATCGTGCCGAAGAAGTGGCGCCCGCCGGCGCCCTGAACGTCGTTGGCGAAAAACCGGCGATGCTCGACGAAGTCGCCGTTGAATCGCATGAGGGGCCGCACGTTCTTTTCGAGCGGGGTCATCACCGCCTGCTGCTGCATCTTCCACCGGTCGTAGGCGCCCGTCCGCTCTTCCAGCCTGCCCCGATCCTCGATGAAGCGGTAGTTTTCCGTCCAGACCTGCCCGCGCGTCTCGTTGATGTGATCCTTGAGCGGCTCCCACGCGCCGACGCGAAGCGCGTCCATCGCCTCGAGGTATTCCTTCACCTGATCCTCCCACAGAGGCCACCACGGGAGAAGCGCGTTCCACGTGTAGCTGCGGACCTTTTTTGCGTGATCCTCGCGCCCTTTCACCCATCGGCCCGAGTTCGACAGCTCTTTTCGGTCGCGAGGATTGTCGCGCCACTCCTTTTCGCACCCCCAACACTTGTAGCGGATCGTTTCGAGCACCCGGTCGTATCGCCACTTCCCATCGACGAAAGTTTCGTCGTTCTTGTCCCACTTGAGCCCCCCTGGCGTCTTTTCATCGCCCCATTGAAGGGAAAACTCCGTCCCGCACTCAGGGCACTTGCAGTGCCACTCCGACTGCGACCCTTTCTTGAAGGATCTGTGCATGTAGTCGTTTTCTCGGTCCGGAGTCGAGACCGTCACCTTCTTGTAGGAGTGCGGGAAGCTCCTCGTCCGCTTCGAGACCATTTCCGGGGCGCCCGGCCGCCACGAGCGAACCTCGTCGAGAAAAATGTAGCGATACGGCGTGGATTGCAGGTTCGCGGGGCTGTCCGCGCCGCAAATCACGAGCGGAGCCCCCGGAAAGTAGATCGTCGTGGTCGTCCGGTCGTACCGCCCGTCGGGAACGCGGTCGATCACCGGCGCGCACATGTCGATCGCCGGCATGATCCGTTGGCGCGCGATTTTCCGGGCCTGCTCTTGGTTCACGGTGACCCACAGGATCGGTCCGGGGTCTTCCGAGAGCGCCCACAGCAAAAGAGCGATGAGCGTCTCTGTTTTCGCGCTCTGCGCCGAACATTGGCACGTGATCTCGTTCACGGACGGATCCTTGAAGTCCTCCATGATCTCGCGGAGGAACAACGCCTGCGAAGAGTCCCACTTTTCAGCGGCCCCCTTCCTGGGGAGCATCACGTGCCGCTCTGCCCACTCCCACGGTTCAAGGTCTCCAGCAGGCCGCGCAATTCCGCATAGACTGGCCCCCAAAACGGTTTTTTTTTTGCCCAATCACCGAGGGAAAAGCGCTCCATCGCTTCGATCCTTCGTTGTCGAAGAACCTCCGTCGCTTCCGCGACGTCGAGGCCGGCGACCTGATGGGCGAGGGCGTGATCCGCTTCCTTGAGGTGCTGGACCATCGCGCCGAACGCCTGGCCGACCACTTTCACGACCTCGTCGCGGTCCTCGAGGAGTCCGCGCTTCTGGTCAAGCTCCAACTGCTCGATCTCGAGCGCCACCTCGGCTCGCCGACGCTTCGCCTTCTTCTCAAGGAGGGCCTCCGCGTCGTCGACCGAGTAGTTCTTCTTCTGTTGCTCGTGAAATTCGACCCACGGCTGGATTGGGTAGCCTCCGTTGGCCTTTTTCCCCGGATGCCCGTCGCGGCGAAGGTATCTGGCGAGCGTTGAGCGGCTAATTCCGAGAATTTTGCACAATTCCTCCTGGTTTTTCGCGTGTCCGCGCTTCACCCCGTCGCTTTTTTCCGCCTGTTCCGGCGTTTTCTCGCTCGGTGCCTCTTTTTTGGGCGCTGACTTCTTCTTCGCGACCCTCTTCGCGGCTGCCTTGCGACCCGGCGCTGCCCTTGGGCCGGATTTGCGCTTCGCGGAAGCTGGTTTTGTCGACTTCCTCGCCATCCCTGCCCATTCGGGGCCTGTCAATCACCACCGATCGCTCGGTTTCCTGCGCCTCATTGCTAACTTGGCCGCTGTTGCCCGAAACTCGCCGGATTACCCTGCAATTTCATCGCTCACGGCCTGGGCGGCCGTGAATACCCGGTCGACCCGTGCATCGTCCCAACCGAGCACGCCTGCCAGTTGCGAGACGAGCACGGCGGAACGGCGGATGTTGGGAGCCTCCTGCCAGGAGATGTCCGCTTCCAGCCGTTGTGCCTCAGGCATGGCGGCGATGGCGGCATTTACCTGTCCGACGGATTCCGGATCTTCGCGGAGCATGGCGATCTTGAGCGCGTGCCGGGGCACTGCATCAGGCACGGTGCGGGCGGCAATCTCCTCGGGTGTCAGGTCGAGGACTTCCCAGCCCCATCCGTCGAGGGTCGGGGCGACGCGCTGGATGCGCTGTGTCGCCGGATCGTAGTCTGGTCGGGGCAGGTCGGGCACGTAGGCGTAATTGTCCGGGGCGCGATAGGTAGCCGGGTCGCCAGTGCTGCGGCGGCGCGGGTAGCCGTTGACCGGGGCGGTAGCCACGGTAATCGGGTCGGTAGTGGTGTGAATGAGAATGTGCGTTGTCATGGGTCTAGTCCAGTGGTCCGTCGGTGGAGTAGGTAGAGCCGTAGTTGGTGCCGTGGTTGCCGTTCCCGGAGTAGTCGAGAACGTCGTCGGTATCGGTGATCCACCAGCCTGATAGACCGGTTGCTACGTGCCCGCCTCCGGCTAGTGTGGCTACATCGCCGGATGTCATTACTGTCCCCAGATATATACGGACATCACTCAGTAATCCGTCAAAACATTCCCCTATCGGGCGCTTCCCAATCAGGAGGCTCTCGCTATTATCCGCACCCGATCCCGACAGATCGAAGCCGCCTTCAAAAAAACTAACGCTAATTCCGTCCACATAGATTTTCCAATTCGTGCGATCCGATCCATCTAACACGGCGCAAACATGCACCCATGAATTAACCGGGACAGTGTGGGCGCCAAGAATGTATCCGAAAACAACATCACCCCGACTATTAGTAAGCCCAGGTTTCCGCCCCAGCAGTGAAAAATTCACTCCCAAATACGGCGAGCTGGTGCTTTGCTTGGCCAATATTGGCCGGACCACGCTACTACCCGTGCTGGCGTCTGCTGTGTTTATCCATGCGGCAACGGTAAAGCTCTGTTGCCCCTGGTCCAGCACGTCCCCGAGGTCAATATAGGACGACCCATCAAAATCGCGACTCGCCCCACCAAACGCAGGCGCACTCCCGCCTCCCGAACTCTGCCACTGCGCCGATCTCGCTACCAGTCCGCTCATGTGATCTCGTAGGTTTGGACGCTGAGGAGTAGATCGGTCCCGACGCGGCGACCGACGACGATAAACGCATCGTCTGCGGTGAGTCCGGCGATACCGCTCGTGTCGCCCCGGACAGTGAGGCCGCTGTGGGCGATCGTGAGGGCGCGCCCGCCGGTCGTGTCCTGCGTGCCCGCGAGGGAGAACTCTTCCCCGTCGGCTAGATTGCTCAGGGTGACGGTGGCATCATGTGCCAGGTCTGCGAGGTTGGCGCTGGTGCCGTTGTCCACGTCCCACGCGATCGAGTTGGCACTCGTGAGGGTGACGGGCCCGAGGTAGTTGGCTATGCTGCCGGAGGCTTCGAAATCTTCCGTATCGCTTTCGGCGGCAGAACCGAGTTCCAGCGTCTCTCGAACAGCGGAAGCGTCTTCATCATCCAGGATGGTTCGCGCAAACGCCGTCAAAACAGAGAGCGATAGAACGTCATCTCCAGTGAAGTAAATCATCCGATCAGCGGCCCCTGACAGGGCGGCTAGAGCGGTTAGCGTTGCGTCGATGGGTTGCTTGCCGGCCAGGGCCGCTGTCATCGTTGCGGCAAAATTCGGATCGTCCCCTAGAGCTGCGGCCAGTTCGTTCAGCGTATCAAGAGTAACGGGTGCGCTGTCGATGATCTCGGCCACGCGCGCGTCGATCGCCTGTCGAATTCGCAAGGCGTTGATCAGTCGAACCGTAGTCTCGGACCCCGCTTCTGCCTCGACTTGAGAAATGAGAGATCGCTCGGACTCGTAGGCGATGCGGATCTCCTCGCTCGTTTGATCCCCCGTGGCATCTTCTTCGAGCGCGCCAAGTTTGATTTTTTCCGCGTCCGTGAAGGCGTTTGTGTCTGTCTCAGCCTCATAGAGACTTTTGATCTCTGCTCCAGTTTGATCATCTTTTGCGGATTCTTCGATTGCGGCCAACTTCGCGCGCTCGTCTCCGGTCATGACCTTGGCCGAATCCGATTCGGTCATGTTCTCCATCGAAAACGCATCCGCTTCGACCGATTGCGGATCGTAGACGTCGGCGGTCATGTCGCCCTCTCCGGAGCCGGGGTTTTCCGACTGCGCGGGGACCGCCGGAACCTCGACGCTGATCTCGATGTCGTTTACCGTTACGTCGATCTCAATCATCATCACCTCCTGTCTCTGGACCCCACACAATGTCGCCACGAAGGCGGAAATCAATAGCGACGGAATCGGACGCCTGTTGGCAGTCAATTCGATATTTTGTCCGGCCCTTTGTTTGAATGTCTGCCATTGTGGTGCCGTCGAGGTCGCTGACGGCTGTGGGAGGAATGATGATTGTCCAGGCGGGCGGGTCGTCTCCGGATTCTGCGATCTTCGTGACGTAGCTTCCGTCTGAGTCTGCTCGAAACTTTACCGGGTTGCGGGCGTATGCCTCCTCGATGTGGAACACGAGAAACTCGGGGTCGTAGTTTTTAAGGTTGATTCGCATTGAGAACTGCGCGCCCGGCGCCATGCGGATCTGCGTCAGCACTCCCTCTGTCGCTCTAAGCGTCTCTTCCATCCCCGACTGTTGGCGCGTCAATTACTGGACGAAGTCAAGATTGAACGGCTTGTGCCCGTCGTAGGCCGTCTCCTGATGCCAGACGTACGCTTCCGCCGATCGGAGGTTGTGGTAGCAGTTGTCCGAGTGCCACTCGTCGGACGCGCACAGACTCGGCAGCATCCTCACCCGTAGAGACTGATCTTCGAACCCGTCGACCACCAGACCGCAGTTCTTCATGCGGTGTCCGTGCCCTACGTGCCATTCCTTCCAGCGGCATTCCGCGAAGTCCTTCGGCCACCGGGTCGACATTTCGAGCGGCAACTTCTGGAAGGGCTCATCCTTTCCGTGGCAGTAGCCCAGGAGGTTCGTCCCCCACCGATACGCCTTGAACTTGTCGCTGCCGTTGTCGACCTCGACCGTATCGTCATTTCGGTAGCGCTCGTGCAGCACCCTCGTCATGGCCTTCGATCGCTGCTTGTCGTGGTTGCCCGGAACCCACGGGGCATAGACCGGCGCATACTGCCGACAGAGATCGAGGAGATCGATCGCCACGTCGCAACCGATGTCGAACTCATCCTGCCACAGCACGTCCGTATGCAGCGTGTGATCTCCGTCCGTGGTGTTCTGGCGGACCGTGTCCGTGTGGAAAAAGTCGTTCCCGACAGGAAGCACGATTTGCCCGAATCCCCGGATCGCTCCCCACTCCAACAGATACCGTGCCGCTTGCAGACAGGCCGACGATGCTATCTTGCTGTCCCAATCGTGCAACCCCGTGATGTTGCTTCGCGCGAGTTTCCCGACGTGAAGGTCCGTGATGGAAATCTCCAGCATCCGCTTTTCCGCCTCGGCGATGAACGCGCCGGTCATCACCTGGGCATTCCATTTTGGCGGGGGCGGACACTCGCGGATCTTGTCGACAAGCCGGTCCACCGCCGCGTCGAACGCTGCCCCCGGATCGGTTTCCCGGTCCTTGAGCCAGACTTGGATCCCGTAGTTCTTCGCCGCTTGGAGATACTGCTTCGTCGGCACCGTCCACGGCTGTCCGTCTCGCCCGGTGGTCTCCTGATACTCCTTGATTTTTGCCGTTACCCCCCATGCGGAAACTTTCACCTTCTCGATTTGGAGAGTTTCCAAGCTCACTCCGTTGATCTCGAGAAGCTCCTCGATCGGCATGGGACGGTCGAGCGGGCCGTCGTAGCTGAACTTCACATCACCTTTCCCCGCCGCCTGCTCGAAGCCAACCTTCGCCTTCGCCGTCCCCGAGGCCCCGCCGTTCTTGTCCTTGTCGTCCCACGCCTCTTGCTCGAGGCCCTTGGCCTGCGCCTCCCTCGCCCGCTGCTTGATCCTCGCGATGATCGTCCGGAGCGTGGACCGGTGTATCCCGAGAATCCTCGCCGCGGCAGAGTTGTTCCTCCCGGTGTCTTCCCATGCCGCCAGCACTTTCCGCTGATAATCCGTTCGCGCTCCGGCTGAAAACTCACTCGGCGGTGGGGAGGCGCTCATAGCATGGGATCACTCGTAGTTTCTCACAGCCTTGAACCGGGGATGCCGCAATCGCCCCGATCGCGTTCGCCCCTGATGGGTCACCGTCACGGAGTCTCCCGGCGCCGGCCCGGTATCGCCCTGGCGCGGAGGGGGAACCCTCACGGTAGAGCGGTGATCACCGTCCTCGATCTCGGCGACCTGCTTCCGCACGGCGGACACGCGAAATTCTGAGTCGTCGAGGGGCTTGCGCTTCATGCGAGCCCCGCTCGGATCCTCGATCACAACTCCCTCGTTCCCCCGGCGAAGAGCCCTGCGATACTCGCGATCGACTCCCCGCTCGTTCCGGATTCGCTTTCCTCGGATCGGTCGCACTCCCGGCCCCCTCTTCGCCCCCTGATTCGGGAATGGCCGGAAATCAACGGGCCGGCCGGCCTTCACGTCCGAGAGAGTCCTCTCGAAACCGTCGCGGTGATACAACTCGCCCTCGATCGATCGACCGGGATTCTTCTTCGACACGGTTCTGCGCGCCCGCTCCTGCCCCGCAAGAGGCTTCCCCGACCTCGAGGTCACACCGTCCTCCGAGACCCGCGCGTAGACCCCGTCGAGTTTCGGCGAGATCGTCGACCCGGAGACAATCCGCTCGGGATCGTATTCGCGATAGGGGCGCCGTGAGTCGAACTGAACGAGGCCCGCGTCGGCGCGGTTCTCAAGCTCAGTCAGTAGCGCCAATTCGCGGCTCATTGCCCTCGTCGAAGCATGTCAACGACGCGAGTGTGTCACGACGAAAAAAAATACCGCGCGATGAGCGATCGGAGGCTCTGCCGACCTGTTACCCCGTGGTGGGAAAAAGAGATTCCTTAGACGCGGTGGTGGGTCGATTTTCCGGCCTCCCCCGGCC
>CALAZQ010000499.1 GCA_937926325.1 uncultured Planctomycetaceae bacterium
GTCCTCGATGAAGCCCACGGCCGTGGCGCTCGAGCGGCCGAACCTGAGCCAGTGGTGCGGCGGCATGAGCAGGATCGCCTCGGCCCCGGCCTCCCGGGCCGCGATCGCATGGTCGATCGCCTCCTGGCTCCCCTCCGCCGACACGCCGCTGATCACCTTCACCGCGCGGCCGGTCTTCGCGTTCGCCCGTCTCACGCCTTCGGCCACGAACCGCGTGACCGTCGCCCGCTCCGCCGGAGAGAGCGACATGATCTCGCCGGTGTGGCCGTTGCATACCACCCCCTCGATGCCCGGCACGCTGGCCACGTCTTCGATCGAGGCCACGAGACCCTCCTCGTCGATCGACTCGTCGTCGTGGAACGGGCAGAGCGTGGCGGGATAGACACCGCTCCAGGGGCGATTCCTCCAGGGGGAGGCATGGGCGGCAAGCGACGGGCGGCCGGCGTGGCCGTTTGAAGTGGGCATGGTCATAGGAAAGCTCCGGGGAGTGACATGAACAGGGGCGTCAGGGGGCGGTAACGGCCTGGCTGGCCGAGGTTGTCTGGGTGCGGAGGAACGCAACAATGTCGGCGAGTTCCTCGGGCGAAAGCGTGCGGTCGTAGCCGGCGGGCATCAGCGAAACCTGCTGCACGGTCTGTTCCTCGATCGAGTCCTTTCGCACAAACGTCGAGCGGCCCGCCATGTCGATCACCCGGACAGTGTCAGGCGTGTCGGCGAGCACGAGGCCGGTCAGGCTGCGGCCGTTGTCGAGCAGGAGCGTGCTCACTCGGTAGCCCTCGATGATCGTGGCACTTGGGTTGAGTATCGATTCGATGATCGACGCGGCCGTCGCCCGCAGGCCGATGTCGGAAAGCTCCGGGCCGATCCCCCCGACGCCATGGTCACCCGCCCGGTGGCAGGCGGCGCAATGAGCCCCACGGGCGTCGGCGAAAAGTTTTGCACCGCGGACTGGGTCGGCATTCACGAGCTGGCCGAGCACGTCGGCGGCCTGCGTGGGCGACCGCGGCTCGGCGAGCATTGGCACGGGCAAGCCGAGGCTCGACGCGAGCGCCGGCACTCGGTCGAGTAGTCGGGGGTCGGGATCAGCTGCCGCCGCGAGCAGCATTTTTTCGGCGTGTCCAGCCGCGTCCACATCCGCCTGCCAGGAGCCCGGTTCAATCGCCACGAGGCACGCCAGCACGTTCGCGCGGAACGCCGGCTGCGGATTCGCTTTCCACGCGGCCGCGAGCGCGGCGATGAGTGGCTCGCTTGCCACAAGCCCACGACCGATCGCGGCATAGCCGGCGAGTGCCTCGACGCCGCGGTCACGCCGCATGGCGTCGGCCGTGGGCAGCTTTTCGGCAAGCACGGCGAGCCCGTCGGAACCGAGCTTCGAAAAGCTCGTGGCGACCGAGTCGGCGAGCATCGGCCAGCCGTGGCCCAGTAACGCCCAGGCGATTTCCGCAGTGGCTGGGTCTGGCTTTACGGCCCAGAGCGCGGCGGCAACCTCCTGCGATTTTTCGTGCGGTATTACCTCCCCGCTTTGGAGAGTGGCTTCACGCCACCTGTCGAAGTACATCCGCTCGAGCCCGGCCCGTACCTCACCGTCGATAGCCCTGCCCTCCAGCGTTCGCAAGAGCGCGAGCCGCAGCCGGTAATCAACATGGCGATTTTCGAGCCGCTGGATCGTGGCCAGCACCGCGGCGGGATCATCGAGACCAAACCCCGTATTGGCCAACCAAGTCGTGGCCGTCTCCGCTACCCGCTCATCGGGATCATTCGCCAGCCGTTCAACTGTCGATCCGTCGAGCCGACCGAGATCAAGGACGGCCAGCAAGGCCGCGAGCCGCACTCCCGCCCGCTTGTCGGCGAGTAGTCCGCGAAGTTCATCAACAGGCATGAGATCGCGAAGCGTGATCCAGGCGGCATAGTGAACGAGCCGGTCTGCCTCGATGGCTGCGGCGTCGATGACAGCTGGCACTGCGGCACGATCGGCCACGTCACCCACGGCGAGCATCGCCGCGAAACGCACCCGAGGCGCGGGGTTGGTGAGCGCACCGATGATACAGGAAGGCAGTCGGTGGGCATCGCCAGTGCGGCTCGACACGCGGCGGGCGAGAATCCGGAGAGCCTGAATGCGATTCGTTTCCGATGTTGCGGCGTCCTCCTTCTCGACGATTCGTCTGAAAAACGCATCGTTCGCGGCGTCATCAACCGCAATTCGGCCAAGTGTCCAGAGAAGCCAGGTCTGACGCGCCTGGCTGCCGGGTTCGATCGCAGTGGCGGTAAGACCGACGATTTCATCGCGGACAGCCGCGGCCGCGTCGCCACCGGCCCGTCGCAAGAGTTCGTTTTGCGCAGCCACCCGCGCGGCGACAACTGGTGCATCGAAATCGTCGGCAACCTCGGCGATCGAACGCTTCTCAATCGCCGGCCGGCCGGCGAGCTTCGCCGTCGCGGCGGCAAGCGTCGGCCCGCCCTCGGCCGCAATCCGAAACACGCGGCCCTCGGTCTTGTCGCCGTTCCAGCCATAGGTCGATCCCCAACCGCCGATCCAGAGGGCCCCATCGGGGCCGACGGCCATGCCCGTCGGTCGGAAGAGCGGCTGCTTGTCGCCGAGCCAGGCGAAGGGTTCGACGCGTCCGCCAGCGGGCCTGAGGAGGGCACCCTGCCACTCAGGGCGGAAGATCTCGACCGTGCCCCGCAGCCAGTCGGCCCGATAGAAGACCGACCGATGCGACTCAGGAAACTCAGCCGCATCGTAATAAACAATTCCCGTTCCCGAGCCCTCGGCCAGCGGGCCACTCGCCGGCACGCTCGCGAACGTCCCCTCGCCCGTCCACGAGTTGTTCCAGCGATGCCGCATCCCGAAGTGGGCCCCCTGGAACGGCATCACAAACCGGTCTCCACCGACGTCGTCCTGGTCGGTGGCCAGCCAGTTGAATCCGTCGTCGAAGGCCATGCCCCAAGGATTCCGACAACCGCGGCAAAAGATCTCCAGGTTTTTCCCGCTGGCATCGCACCGGAGGATTCCGCCGCTGGTGTGCCCGTCGGTCGGTAGCCGGTAGCTCGCCCGCCAGGCCGTTGGCCACTCCTCCCGCGTAAACGCGACCGGCTCCGGGTCGGCTACCGCACCTGTGGTCGCCTGAACTTGGGCGAGTTCGCGAAAGGCCCGCGGCGCGTTGCCAAAGACGGGGGTATCGCCCTTACCGCAGTAGAGATAGCCATCCGGTGCGAAGCAGAGCGCGTCGAGGGCGTGCTCGAGCGTGCCGAGTCCCGTCGCGATCCGCACGTATTCGTCCGCCGTGCCGTCGCCGTCGATGTCGCGGGCGACGGTGAGGTCGGGGGCGTTGGCCACCCACAGCTCGGGCCCCCTCGGCCCTTGTTTCCAAGCCATCCCCTGCACGCAGTGGAACGGGCCGGCAAACGGCTTCGCGGAGTCGAATGTTCCATCACCGTCGGCGTCGCCAAGCATCACAACCAAATCGCCTGGCGTGTCCTCCCGCGGGTTGCGGTATTGCGGGCCCATCGCCGCGAACAGCCGGCCGCGGGTGTCAAAGGCGAGCATCGACACGTTGCGCACGAGTGGCTCGCGGGCGGGCATAGTGACTGAGAAGCCTGTCGGCACAACCGGCAACGCATTAGGATCGGTGCCCGTGATGTCGAAGCCGTCCGCCCAAGTGCTGCCTCCCCATGCAACGCACGCCACAGTCACCAGCGAGCGAATCGTATGCAGGCCGACGAATGAGACTATCGGCAGAGATTTTTGGTAACGCTTCATCGTACTTCCTCGCACTGCAGGATAGCGGCAAAAAACGCAACAAGCAGATCTCCTTTTGCGCAACAGAGCGCAACATGCATGAGTACTCGGGAACAGCTTTGATGAAGAAGAAAAGCCGCCAGACCATGGAAAAACCACCCGTAGCATTGATGGCCGATCACCCACAGTCGAACCTAACCGTTCGATGGCTCGCTGGAGTAATCGTCTATTCCCGAGTTGCTGCTCAGTGAACAACATGCGGCTACCAGTCCGAAGTCGTCCGTTCAGGCCCTTCCCTTAGTGAGTGCCTGACTTTCCAGGCGGGCCGAGCTCGCGAATGAACACATTCCGCACGTGCATTGGCGCGCCGTGGGTCTGAATCTGGATCGGACCACGGTCGGGGAGCGGGGCCCGCCCCTTTGCGAAAGAGTTGGGGAACGGCTGGCGATCGACGACCAGTAGATCGTTGAGAATGACCGTCACGCGGTCACCCTGCATACGGATCTTCACCGTATTCCACTCGCCGATCGGCCTGTCGGCCTTCACGAGCGGGTCCTTGCCCGCCGAGCCGGCGGGATTGTTCCAGAGCCCGCCCGACCCTTTCTGGCATCCATGCTTGAAGTCGCGCTCACAGGCCGGATCCCAGAGTTGCACCTGTGGGTTCGCGCGGAGATAGATGCCACTGTCCCCGCACGGTTCGGGAAACATCCAATCCAGCTGCACGACGAAATCGGTGTAGTCGCGGTCGGTCGTGAGAAACACCCCGTGGCCATCGTTGACGATCACGCCGTCAGCCACCTTCCAATGCGTGGCCGGTTTTGGCGCGCCGAATGACAATCCAGTGTTTCGCTCACGGCCCTTTCGCTTCCACGAATTGCATCGCAAAGAGCTTCGCCTCACGCATCACTATTTTCATGCGTACCGTACGGCCCTGAAGTTTCCTCACGTTCGAGCCGGACCGCCACTGCACAACGAATGTTGTTGAATCTCCTTGAATTGGCAAGCAGTCCTTGAGATCAAAACCTGGGAACGCCGACCCATCCCCATCGAGTAAGGCCACGCTGGCGGAACCGCGCACGGTGGTGTTCAGAACCAGCCGCTCGCCTTCAAAAACAAAAGGTTTCGTCACCAGATACCCCTCTTCGGCTCCGGCATCCAGCGACACGAACCCGTCCAAACGCTGCGTGAGGCGAACGGGATAGGATCCGAGGTCATCGTGCCCCCCCGGCCTCAGCGTTCCGTATTGCCAGATCTCGTCGCCGCGGCGGATGAGCCCACCGTACACCAGCGACTCCCCAGACTTTCTATTTTGAACCGGCAACCCCTTGGGGAGATACATCTCGCCGTAGGTCTGCCAATGAATGCCGTCACGGCTGACCGCCAGTTGAGTTTGGCGAAACGCACGCCGATAGACTTTTTCAGGATCGTCGGCCATCCGCCAGATGAACGCCAGATACACGTCCGGTGCCCACGGATACTTGGTAGCGTGAGTCCGATTGACGTCGCCTGTCTCCTCAGGAGCAAATGCGATCGGACCTTCTCCGGTCACTGCCGGATATGGCCAGGCTTCATAGTACGGTTGAACCAGCGGATGAAATGGCCAAGGCTTGTGGATTTCCGTTGTGCGAAATTCAATCGCGGTTCGCCCGCCCGCAGGAGGAGCCTCGGCACACTGAAATGACCCGTCGCGTTTCAAGTAGGTTACGTAACAGCCGCGTTGGTCATCCCAGTGCGTTTCGGCCCCGCCACCACTGTAGAGAGGGAGCATCAATGTTTCATTACGCCGCCACTGACATAGGTCAGGAGACGTGTAAAGGTACACTCCACGGTTGGCCACCGCAGCGGTGTATTTAAACCGTTCCTCCAGGGGGGTTGTGGGATTACGGTCATAGAACAGACCGCCCCAGCTTGGACACATGTCGATAACCACGTTGTTCTTCGGGGAGCCATCGACGCTGATCAGCCCGATTTCGGGTGGGCTAAAATGAACGCCATCTTTCGAAGAAAATGCGGCCACGCGTCCTTTCGCTGAGTCATACCCATCCGACCCAAGCACCCACACCTCTTCCTGATGATCGACAAACCAGTTATCACCAGAGGGAATACCGAACGCCGGCTGAACTACGGGTCGGTTTGCGGTCAGACGAAGTTGATTCTTCTGCTCAACAAGCACGTCGTCAATAAACACATGCTTACGGGCTCCCAAGAGTTTCGGCCCGGAGTCGCTGGTGTCCGCAAACAAGAGCGGCGGACCGCTGGGGACCGCCGGTGCCGGTGGTTGCGAACCGTAATTTCGTGAGAGACTCTCCGGCTCGTACCTGTCCTGTGGATACCGAATTTCATCGGCAATATGCAACTCGTCAAAGACAGCATTCAGTTTACTTGTTCCCTGGCGATCATTTCCTACAGAAAGATTGAACCGGTGCCGGCGAAATAAGTCATAGTTTTTTGAGCTGTCAAAGACAGGATTTTCAATCTCGGCGAGAGACAGTGGAACCACGGGCTTTGGCACATCCACGATTTTGATGGCAGAAAGCCTGGGGGCTCGCTGGCCGCGGCCGTCCACGAAATGGGATAAACGTCGCCCGCTGTGGGACCAGCAGAACGCCACATGATGCCACCGCTGGTCTCGCAGCGTCGCTGCCGTCGGGCAATGAGCGGCTTCGCCGTTGTAGGCGTTGCTGACCTCGAAGGCGGTGCCCGAGTCCGCCAAACGAATTGAAAACCCTCCCGCAGCGGCTTGGCCGAGGTCGAGAATTCCTGCGGATGACTCTGGCACAGATTTCAGCTGCATCCAAAACTCGATGGTCCAATCACCAGAGGCCAGCGTCTGAACGATCCCGGCAGGAGTGATGGTCGGACCCCACAGCCCGCTCGGTTCCGCGCCATCTGGGCCACGCATGTTCAGACAGCACATGATGCCCGGCCAGTTGTCGTAGAACAGTGGGAAACTCATGCCGGGCGTAACCTGGAGCCCGCGGCCAAACTTCCCGTCAATCAATCGGCCTTCGAATAACCTCAGGTCATAGGCCGAGGGGCCAGCATCCGTAAGCACGGTAGTTGGGTAATGGAATTCATCGAAAAGCCAGAGCGCGATTGTTTCAGCGGAGGCCGGGCGGGCGATCAGGATCGCGAGCCACCCGATGATCGTTACCCCCTTGGTTCCGAGAAACCGCCAGAAAGATCGCACCGAGAGTCCTTCCGTTGATAACACGCTGCAGATTTGTGGAGAAAGGCGTTAAGCTACGGGCGTTTTGGAGAGAGGTCGAACGTGGCTACATTGTCCCCGCCCCGGACCTCAAACGTGAGTCCGCTCGTAGACACGCTGCGGTATTTTTTGGGGACGATAGCATCCATCGGGTCAGGTTCGCTCTGAAGTTTCCGCATTTGTCTTACATAATCAGGTGAGTCGACAGACGGATAGTCCTGCTGCTGCCTGGGGGGAGTGATTTGCACGAGATATTTTCCCGCAGGGAGTCCTTGGCGGACACGATAGCCGACGGTAAAGCGGCCGGCGGCGTCTGTTACGCCATTTCCGGTGTAAGGCCCGCTCGCTGCCGCGAATAAGATGTTACACCCGGCTGGAACGGGCTCGTCGCCGCGTGAAATCACGCCAGAGATCGTTCCCCGCAGCCCAGTGTATCCATCGACCGATTTTCCACAGCCCGTGACGCTCGATGCAAGGCCGCACAGAAGCAGCCATCCGCAGAATGTGCTCGCCAGAACGCTGGCCGAGTTACGTCGCTGAGTCGGGAGGTGTCGGTTCATAGTCCATTGGTCTCCTCTGCTGGTCAGCGGGCAACACAAGCGAATGTTCAAATGCCGAACTCTGAGAAATAAAGAGACATCGAGACAGTTGCTGAATCAATCCAGGGCGGTGGGCAGGCCGTCGTCCCGAACTCCCAGCAACGTCAAGACGTCAAGCCCCACCGTGTCCTGAAGAAACCGGGTTGAGCCGTCGGCCATCAGCACACCCACGACGCCGGGGTGAGGAGAGGCAAGGGGACAGTTTGGGTTGTACTGGCCAATCGCAGAGTCGACCCCCTCTTGATTGAGTACCCGTGCATTTGGCAGGTAACGGATTGTCACGCTATTCGTATGCGGATCATCGAGCCCCCAGCCCTCGGCACCGCCCATATGCCATCCCCAATCCATCCCAGGCCGCCGATCCCCCTCGGATGTTCCGGCGCCGTCTCGAATAACATCGCTGATCTCACCCACCATCAACGTTTTTGACAGGCCGTCGGTGCACTGGTGCATCGAAATGCCTTTTGTCCAGTCCCATGATTCAGTCTTGTGAACTCTTCGATTCGGAATCATCCCACGCGCACTGACGTCGCCAAAACTTTTGTCATAAAACAAATTTGTGTCAGAGAACGAACCGTAGGGCACTGCACCCGCGATTCCGTAGTAATGCGGTGCATGTCCAACACCGTCGCTGACGGCCGCGGCGGTCCGAAAGGTGAGCTGCGACGACGGGCACAAGAGAAAGCTGAGTCGTGCTGGGCCATATGCAGCCGCATTTGCACCCCGGCCCGTATTGTCGGTACTAGCTTCCAAGTCCAGGGTTTTAAAGAGCGATTCTTCCTCGACGAACGGCAAGAGAACCACCCATTGCGAGTATCCCCAGCCCTTTGAGGTGCCCGCGCCACCGGAAGGAAACGCCTGCCGTGTGTCGTGAACGTTATGGAGGGCAAGCCCCTGCTGCTTGAGGTTGTTTCCGCAGGAAGATCGCCTCGCAGCCTCGCGAGCCGCCTGAACGGCGGGAAGCAGCAGGCCAACCAATACGCCAATAATGGCGATGACAACAAGCAACTCGACGAGGGTGAAGCCCCCAATACGATGACCAGCGATGAAGTTTCTGGAGCCCCTTTGGTGGAAGCCCCCCTGGTGACCCAATTCAAATCGCCACATGGTGTCCTCGCTTCCTGAAATCAAAAAAGAAAACACACGCTCGGCATACCTGTTGAAGACAATGATTTCCCGCCTTTTGGGACGAAATTGTACTCCGGTAGGAATCGCGATCGGCCGAAATTTTGCGCAAACAAGCGCAACAGCGAGGAGCGGTTTTGCTGGTCACATGCGCGGCTGAAACGCGTCAAGTCGGCGGCATGCGGCGCCAGCTCTACGGACCAGGTCGACTCGTTCACGGCCGGTGTTTCGCCGCCCGGGAGGGCGTCGCGGACTGATCTCGGCACCTTTTGATTGACCCGCCGGGGACGTATGTCGGAGACACGCTGATCTGTACCGCGCCGCCGCTGAATTCGCCAGACAGCCTTCGGGCGAGCAGTTCAACTGCCAGTTGGCCGATCCGTTCTGGATGCACATCGATCGTGGCCAGGCTCGGCCAAAGGCTGGCCACGAGACTTCGCTCGTGATGGCAGGAGATCACCGATATGTCGCGGCCGGCCAAAAGGCCGCGGGTGGCTAGGGCCCTGTAGACGAGCGCCGCGATACTGTCAGCCGGGCAGAACAACGCGGTCGGGGGGTTTGCCACGCTTCGAACGCCGCGTTTCTGCAGGCTCCGCGTCGCCTCGTCGACGAGCGGCATAACCTGTGAGACATCCATGACCGGCTGGAGTGGAAATGACACCCCGCCGAGGCTTTCACTCGGAAGTAGTTCAACAATGGTTCCGCCGGCCTGCTCGATAATCTGCCGGACGGTCTGACAGCGAATCGCAAACAGGGCATGATCAGGCTTCGGGTTGACGATCGCGACCCGCCGATGTCCCTGCGCCAGCAACGCCTCGGCCGCCAACTCGCCAACGCGACGATCGTCCGGATCCACGGTGTCACCAACCGCCCCTGCTGGCCGGCCGAGGAGCCAGACAACGGGCGTCTCGCGAAGTGTCCCCGTGATGCGAGGCATCATGGCACGGACGAGATTCCCTTGGAGGGCCGCCTTGGCGAGAATGCCGTCGAACTTCACCCGGCGGAGCGACGTAGGCGGTTCGGCCGGGTGCGGCATGTTGACAAGGATCGGATGAGCGCCCGCTTCGGCGAGCGACGACTCGGCACCATGAATGGCCTCTGCGACGACCGGCAGGCTCGCGAGCGTGCGGTCAATTCCAAACATCGCGATGGCGATCCGTTTGCCGACAAGCGGCTGAGGCCGCCCGCGGACGGAGTATCTCCGAAGCGGGCGATAGCCGAGTCGGTCCGCCGCGGCCCGCACCCGTTCCACGCACTCCGGACTCACCTGGGGATGACCGCGCAGCGCTCTGCTCGCTGTTCCAGGAGAGACTCCCGCCGCCGCGGCAACCTGTCGGAGTGAAATGGCCATGGTCGGACTCTACACTGGAACTTCGCGAATGGCACGCCTCGAAATCTACCCGACACGCGTTTCGCTAGGAGCGATGCCGATCACCCCACCACATGGTTTGCGATTTTTCTTCTCCTCGCCTGATGATCACTCAGTCGTCGGTGGCGGAGGGCAAGGGTACCTGATGGTCGCTCCTGAGATAGCAGATTAGATCCCGCCAGTCGGACGGACTGAGCGTGGCCCAGAGCCCATCCGGCATCATGGATAGCCCCGTATCGCTGCGGTCATCGATCTCATCGACCGGAATGGAAAGCAGCTCATTGGTCGTTTGCACGACGACTGTGTGGTCGTTCTCCTGTTTTACGATACCGTTGATCGTCCGGCCATCGACCATAAGAAAGAGCTGCATCTGATAGTCACGGGGAACGACGGCGCTAGGATCGATCACGTTTTGCAGGACGTAGTCGAGATTGAATCGCTGTGAACCGGTGAGCTCCGGCCCGACGGCCCCGCCATCGTCGAATAGTTTGTGGCAGGAGGAGCAATTCTTTTTGAACAGCACCCTGCCCTGGGAGACATCCCCTTTTTCGATCTCATCATCGGTGAGACGGCTCTTGAGTTCCTGAATCTTTACCAGACGACCCTCAGCAGACTGCCGAGCAGCCCCCCAATTTTCTGTGACCTTCTTGAGAACTTCCCGGTCGCTGAGTGTCTGCAGTTGTTGGATGTGGTAGGCCGTAATCGCGGAACGTGGAACCATTCCGTCGGCCATCGCGTCCAGGAGTTGATGAGCCGATCCGGCGCGGGCAGCGAGCGTAGTGACCGCAGCGTCTCGCTCGCTCGGTTCGAGCTTCCCAAACCGCTGCAGAATCCATGGGGCAACGCGGTCATCATCACTGGTTGCGAGCCCGCGTAACGTGATGAGCCTCAGTGCCGGGATGTCGAGTGTTTGGGCAAGCACGTCGATAAGCGTTGGGGGTTTGGCCTGAATCAAAGCCGCAAGGGCTCGGGTTCGGCTCGCGTCGGTGGCGGTCGCGTCTTCAACCGTCGAGATGAGTCGCTGCAGGGCAGTTGGATCGTTAAAAACAAGCGCGACACGAGTGGCGGTGGAAACCAGTTCCTGATCGAGCGACGTCGTGAGCGTCGCATAAAGCTCGTTCCAACCAGACGGCATGGTGACATTACGGCGGCCTTCCAGCGATTGCTCGAGGCCAAGGAGGTAGTCCCGCCTTTTCATATCCGCGGACGAGGCCAACAGTTCGAACAACTGTGGCCATACGGAAGGGTCGTCCTCTGCGAGATCCGCGATGCGTCGAACGATCGATTGGCGGATACTTGGCAAGACAGTGCTTTTGGCGAAGGCGATACCTTGACTGGGATCTGCCGCCACAAGTGGCTCGATGCCGAACCAAAGCATTGCAGGAAGGTTGGGATCGTCGGCGTTCGTTATTCGTTCGACGAGCGGATGGGCCATCGCAAGTCGATCCGGCTGCTGTAGCCGCTGCAGTGCGGATGCCAGTGAGAGTTGGACACGCGGCGATGTCTCCGCCGCGGACAACGCGACAAGCCGTTGGTTGACCGTGTCCGTCGGCTCTGAATCCACGCTTAATCGAACAGTCCAGCCGCGAATATCTTCATCCGAATCTGCGAACCCGAGCCGCGCTGTCTCGTCAGCGAATCCCCCCACGGAGAATAAAGCCCAGAGCGACCGCAGCCGCTGCGTGCCCGGCAGGGAGCGGTCACTTACCTGCCCGACAAGGACATTTTTGTCCTGGGTGGCAATACCGGCATTGATACTGCGTTCCTGCAGGATTCTGCGTGCCGTCCGCACGTGCCAGTCATTCGTACTTGATTGCAGGTCAATGAGTTCACGATCAGTCATGGCTGTCAGGTCGGGAATGCTCCCTTTCGGTTTCCCGTACGCAATGCGCAGGATGCGGCCGTTCGAGCGGTCTGCAACGACGTAGTTGTGACATTCGCCGGTGTCACTCCAGTCGGAAACATAGAGAGCGCCATCCGGACCGACATGGACGGCGACCCCACGGAACCACGGGTCACTGGACCGCAGGAAATCTTTCGCGTGATGCGCCACGTACCCAGAGCCCTGTCGCTCAAGGGTGTCCTGATTCACCCGATTCCCATGGATGTTGCACATAAAGATCCGGTTGCGATATTCCGGCGGGAACATGTCGCCAAGGTAGATTGCAGCGCCGCTGTGGGCATGACCGCCGCCAAATGAATCGTGGGTGTTTCCTCCTCTTGACTCGGTCCAGTGCCCGCCGGCCCAGTGGATGTGATCCGCGCAGCTTTCCAGCAGCCTGTAGGCACCGGGGTTCATATCCTGGCCAAACATCCGCACATAATGGCCGCCGGGAATGACATGAAAGAGGTGCTTGATGACGCAGTTGGTCAGAAACATCTCACCATGATCATCGAAGGCGAGGCCCCAAGGATTCGTCGTCCCGTGAGCGACGGCTTCGAAACGGCCTTGGGTCGGATGGTACCGCCAAATACCGCAATTGATCGGTATTCGTTTGTCGTCCGGGACACCAGGTGGACCAACCAGAGAGTTTGAAAGGATACCGTTGCATCCATACAGCCAACCATCTGGTCCCCAGGTCAATCCGTTGAAGGCGTTGTGCTGGGATTCAAGGTCCCAGCCGTCGAGCTTGATACTGGGGTCGCTATCCGGGATGTCGTCCCGGTTCTCGTCTGGCACGAAGATGAGGTTGGGCACGGAACAGAGCCAAATTCCGCCGAAGCCATACGCGATTCCCGTCAAGTTCGTTCCCTGGTCCCAAAACACCTTGCGTACGTCCGCGACACCATCGTTATCGGTGTCCTCAAGAATGAGAACGCGGTCTTTCCTCCCGTCCTTCCATTGCGGATAAGAACGGCATTCAACAACCCACATGCGGCCGCGGTCATCGAAGGTGAAAGCGATTGGTTGCACCACGTCCGGTTCATTGGCGAATAAGGTGGCGTGGAAACCATCGGGCAGTGTGATGCGTCTCGTGACATCGGCCGGGGCCGCAGGCTGTGCGGCTTTCATCACCTCCGGCTCGGCGAGGAGCGAGAGAATCGCGGAAGCGTAGATGCGATGCCCGAAATCGTTGGGATGGTTGACACCGTTTCCCGTGATGTCGATGTGTCGCTTACGCTTCATCATGACTTCCCAAAGGGAGGTCAGGTCGACGAGCGGAACGCCCGGCCCGCTTAGCTTTTTCAGCTCATCGCGGTAGCATGGAAACATTTCGAATGGCGTGTGGGCCCATTTGCCGTTGCCAAGCATGGGGGCGACCAGAACGATCTCGATGTCGTGATTTTGGCTTTGGATCTTCTCGATGATCTGGCGAATCTGTGATCGATACTGTTGAGGATCGCGGTGACTGACATCGTTCATCCCGTAGGCGACGATGACGAGGTCCGGCTTTTCCTTGAGGAGATTGTCCAGATCCCTTAATCCTTGGCCGGCGTCCCATCCGGCGACGGAGCGGTTGAGCAATTTGACCGTTCCGCCATAGAGATAGCGCAGCTCCGCCGCAATCAATTCCGGGTAGGGTGGCATGAACGGTGGGGCTTTCGTGTACCCAGACGCGTTGAAGCCGGCAGAAATGCTGTCGCCACTCACACCGATCGTGATCGGCTTACGACGTTTGAGCTTTGCGATTGTTTTGGGGAGTGCCTCAGGTCGGAAGCCTGGTGTCGGGCCTTGCCAGGCATCAGATGCGCGGATGTAGGTAACCTGAACCTGTTGGTCATGAAACCAGTGCTGATTGTCAAAGAGGATGTTGCGATCGGGGTCATCAGCCTTCGCCGGTAGGCTCCGCTGCGAATTTTTCGGCGGGAAGAGATCCGCGGCTGGAATCACCGGTATACGTGAACCGATCCTCAAGAGGCCGCGACCATCCGGGGCGACGGTAAAATCCTTGCCGTCTTCAAACCGCTGACTCCCATCAGCGGTCTCGACACTGACGATGCGAACCGGTTTAAACAGAAGGTTGGCAAAGGATGGCTTGCCGTCCCCTTCGTCGACGAAGACCGCACTCTCGCGATAGACGACTTCAGAGCCCCAGAAGGGAGCGAGCAGATGGAGTTGGGGCAGAAGATTTTCAAGCTCAGCGGTGGTTTCCTGCGCAGAAGCCATTTGGCTGCGTGTCAGAATCAGCGAGACTATTAATGTGAACAGGAAGCGATCCAGCCTCAGATTCATTTTGTCACCGAAGGGGTTTGGGTTTTGCGCTCCGCTATCGTACTTGGGAAAGAGAGCGGTCATTGAGCGTGGGAAAGCACATCGTGGCAGTGTCGCACAAATACCTAAGCACATGGCAGGATGGATGGTCAACGATTTTTTTCAAATGCCGAGCCACTGGGGAGCGGCCGAAAGATCGGCCTTCGTTTCCCGTTGAGGCCGAGTCACCACTTCGTATGGCTCGGGAGCGACAAGAAACCGCAAAAAACCGAGCGACTGAACAGCGAGACATCACCGCCGCGGCTCGTACTCACGAGCGGAGGCCGGCGGACATGCGGTTCCCGTGGGCGAGGTGTCTGTGGTGGTGCGTGTCCGGTCGCTTCCGCTCCCGGCTTCCTGAGGAGTGTTTCGTCTGCCGGTCGGGAAGCCGCACCACCTGGCCGCCCAGTTGCCTGTCCGGCAGACCCACCATGACATCTTCACCGCTGGCTGCGGCGACAAGCGATTCGGAAAACCCTTGGTGTTTTCGGAATCACCTGACGCGGAAAAAGGCGAGGAGGGCTTTTTTCGCGGATCGCTCGCATCGGTGGCGATTCTGTTCGACACCGCGAAGCCCACGCGGTCTCTCAGGCGAGAAAGGTTCAGGCTTGATTG
>CALAZQ010000500.1 GCA_937926325.1 uncultured Planctomycetaceae bacterium
GGGGGGCGTGCCCTGGTTTCAAGACGGCCTGGTGGCCCAGGCGGTCGATGATGTCGTCCGCGACTTTGGCGTTGTCTACTTCACTTCGGCGGGCAACTTCGGCCGCAACAGCTATGCCGCCGACTTTCGGCCGGTGGCCGCCACCGACCTTGAGGGGCTGCCGGCCGAGCTGGCTGATGTGGCGGGGCTGAGCCTCCACGACTTCGACCCCGGCCCCGGCATCGATGTCTTCCAGACCGTCGGGATTCCGGCAGGGCTCGACAGTGTGCGGATCGTCATGCAGTGGGACCAGCCGTGGGAAGATAATGCCAGCGACGTCGACCTCTACGTCTTTTCCGCCGACAGTACCCAGCTGCTCACTCGACTCGAGGGCAGCCATCAGCTCGACGCCGATCCGGCGCTGGGGGGAACGCTGCCGATCCCACCGGGTCTCGACGCGGTGCAGCTTGTTGTCGCTCATGCTGGCGGTGTCGCCCCGGGCTATTTCAAGTACCTGACCTACCATGCGACGGTGGAGCCTGAGTACGTCTCTGGCGACGGTACGATTGCTGGGCATGCCAATTCGGCGACGGCCGCGGCGGTCGGAGCGAGCTTCTATTTTCGGACGCCTGCCTACCGGCAGACGCCGGGCGAACTGGCCCCATCGAGTTCTTGGGGGGGCACGCCGATCCTTTTTGCTGAGAACGGCCAGCGGCTGGCCGACCCCGTGCTTCGCCAGCAGCCCCGCTTCGTCGCCCCGAACATCGGCGACACCTCGTTTTTTGGCAGCGATGTCGAACTCAACGGGCTGCCCAACTTCAGCGGTACATCGGCGGCGGCTCCGAATGCGGCCGCGGTCGCGGCGCTGATGAAACAGCTCGATCCCAGCCTGACGCCTGAAGAGGTCTTTTCCATTCTCGGTGCGACCGCCAGCGACATGCCCGAGGCCGGTGGGCCGCGGGCGATCGGTGCCGGCCTGATCAATGCCGAGCGGGCCTTGGCCAGCGTCGCTGGCGTGACAGTCACCGGGATGGTCTTTGAGGATTTTGATCGTAATGGCAGCCAGACCCTCGGTGAGCGATCGCTGGCCGGCGAGCCGGTCTTTCTTGACCTCAATGGCAACGGGCAACTCGACCAAGCCCCGGAGACGGGGGCGACGAGGGCCTACGTCGGCTTTCAATCGACCGCATCGACGGCGATCGGGATTCGTACGCTCATTGAAAATCCGAACAGCCCGAACACCGGGCCACTCCAGCAACCGTTTACAGCGACTGCGGCCATCGATGTCAGCGGCCTGCCCGGTGCGGTCACTGATCTCGGGGTGGTGTACACGCTCCAGAGCGACCAGGTGGTCACCGACCAAGCCATTGGGCCCCTGTTTGTCACACTGATTTCACCGCGTGGGGTGCGGGTGCCGCTTGAGGGTTCGCTGGTGCTGGGTGACGGGACCCCAGCAAACGGGTTCACCGCCTATCCGCTGCTGCTGCCGGCCGATGGCCAGTCTTACCCACGGTTGGTGAGTCAATTTGAAACCCCGGTGAGTGAGTTCCTCAATGGCTCGGGCAACGCCCTGCTGTCACAGGTCGATCTGGCGGCCGTGGTTGGTGACAGCCCCAACGGACGCTGGCAGTTGGAAGTGCAGAGTGCCGACACCGATCCAGCCCGCACCGCCACACTTGAATCGTGGGAGCTTTACCTGCAGACAGCCGAGCCTTCGGTGCAGACCGACGCGGATGGCGGTTACCGCTTCACCGGCCTGTCGCCGGCCCCAGTGGCGGGGCCGATTCAGCCGCGGCTGCTCGTGCCGCCGGGCCGCAGCCTGATCACGCCGCAGCGAGCTTATGAACTGGTGCCGGGCGTCGGCCAGCAGCTTGCCGGCGTCAACTTTGCCGTCTCGCTGCCGACGCCGATCACGCGGCCGCCACTGCGGCGGTCGGCCACGATTCGCGTTGATCGAGCGGTGATGGGGCCGCAGCCGGTGCAGTTTTCGTGGGCCGACCTCTCGCGGGCGGTTCTCGGCCAGCCGACCGGCGAGCGATTCGTGGTCGCCACGACCACGGTTGGCCGGGTCGAGAAGTGGAATGGGCAGCGGTGGATTGATGTCACGCGGCCACCGACGGGAAGCTCGCCCCGCGAGCTGCTGCAGGCTCTGGTCCAGCGGGTGATCAGCCCAACCGACCAGCTTCGCTGGGTGCCCCCGGCTGGAGCGGCTGATGGCCAGACCGCCTTCTCAATCGTCGGCTGGGACGGCATCGCCGTCGGCACCGGTTTGTCAGAGGTCGGCTTCGAGCCAACACCGGCTTGACCAGATGCCTGAGGGAGCTGGGTGGGCCATTGATCAAGCAGCCGCGGACCTACCGCGAATACCGCTGGTTCGGCCAGTCGTGGGGTAGCAGGAGAAATGCCAGTGCGGTGAGTCCGCCGAGGCTGCCGCAGAAGATGGCCAGTGTCGCCAGGGCCGACTGGACGCCGGTGGTCGCGCTGCGGAGCTTGACGAGGGCGGCCACGGTGACGACCGATCCCGCAGCAGCCGTGCGGGGCGGCTGGCCGCGAATGGCCAGGTGGTCGGCCGTCCGGCCGAGTGTGGTGACGACCGGCGGCCGTTCCGCCCGCACTGCCCGCCGCTGCTTGGCGTAGGCGACATCGGCTCCTGAAGCGACCGCTGAAGACATGATTGACGGCACGATGACGAGCGGCACGACCAGCGCCACCACTGCCAGCAGGCCGGCGTAGGGCATGTCGCGACGGTCGATGCCCTCGACCTCGTCGATTAGGAACGCCGCCGGCAGCATGCCGAGAAAAAATCCCCAGACACCGAGCGCTGCGGCTGTCTGCCAGCGGGCGGTGCCGAGGTCGAGCCCGGAGAGCCACCAGATCGCTGCCGCCGAGCCGAGGCTGCCCAGCAGCAGCAGGCCGTGCCGCAGCTGCCGGTTGCGGACGGGGGCCACCACCAGCGTGCCTGCCAGCATGGCCGGAGCGGCCGGGAAGAAGATCAGGCCGGCCAGCTCCCGCGGATAGTGCCGCAGCTCGGTCAGGTACTGGCCGACCACGCCGAGGACCGCCGCCAGCTGCAGAATCAGGAGCATCCGGGTGGTGATGGCCAGCACATAGACCCGTGAGCTGAGCATCTGCCGGAGGTGATCGGCCGGCGACATGCCAAAGACGAACCGCAGGACGAGCAGGGCCCCCAGCAGCCCGCAGACAGCAACCATGACGACGTAGGCGTTGCTGGTGAAGCCACCCAGTTCCCGGCCCTTGTCGGTGACCACCATCAGGCTGACGATCCAGAGCACCAGCAGGTGGATCAAGGGCAGATCGACCTTGGGCCGCTCGTGATCGGCAGGCTGCGGCGGGGGGCGATCGGCTGGCAGCCAGGCCAGCAGCAGACCCATGCCGATCAGGCAGAGCGGGACGTTCATCCACCAGACCCACCGCCAGGAAAAGGCTTCGGTCAGCCAGACCGCCAGCCAAGGTGAGAGGGGCCGGCTGGCGTAGGCGAAGATGCCATAGAAGAGCACGGCACCGAGAAAGAGCCGGTCGAACCGCCCGTAGAGATAGTTGCGAAACAGGCTGATCGTCATGCCCTTGCCGATGCCTTCAACGATGCGGCCGCAGCAGAAGCTGGAGAAGTCGGTGGCGCAGCCGCAGAGCAGGTTGCCAGCCGCGAAGAAGGCCAGGCCGATGATGAGGGTGTCACGGGGGCCGATCTTGCCGGCCAGGGCGAGGCTGCCGAAGAGGCCGTAGAGCATCGGCACCCCCCAGGCGATCTCGGCCCAGAGCTGGTCGGCCTTGTCGTACTCAAGCGCCCGGCGAATCGTGTCGTTGACCAGTCCGGTGAGTACCAGCGTCTGGTAAACCGTCGCCAGCACCGCCAGCGCTGCCACCATCATCACCGCCAGCTGGAGCCGGCTGCTTGTTGGGGGGCGTGTGGTCATGGCGCCTCGTTCTTTTCCAGAAGATCACACAGAGACACAGAGGCACGGAGGGGAGCGTTTGAGTTCTGCCAGTATCTCGCCGCGAAACGTTTTCGATCGCCTTTCTCACGAAGGCAGGACCGCAGCAGGCTGCGGGAGAGGATGATGCAGGTCCTTTATCGAACCACTGTCTTCTTCGTGTCCTTCGTGCCTTCGTGGTGACTGGCGATGGTCTCCGGTTCACCGCGACCGGCCACTCGCGCGGCTTCGGCCTGGTTGACCCACTCGGGGTCGCCGGGGCCGTGGGCGATGGTGACCCGGACCGACATGCCGGCCCGGAGGGTATCCCAGTGGTCGTCGCGTTCGATTTCAATGCGGACCGGCACCCGCTGCACAACTTTGGTGAACTCGCCGGCAACGACGTCGCGGGGCAGCAGCGAAAACTCGGCGCCGGTGGCCCGGTTGATCCAGAGCACCCGGCCACGCAGGACGGTGTCGAGGGCGTCGATTTCGAGTGAGCAGCGGTTGCCCGGGTTGACCCCGGCCAACCGGGTCTCCTCGAGGTTGGCAATCACATGGAGCGACTCGGGGTCGAGGAGTGTGGCGATCGGCAGGCCGGGAGGAGCCTCGTCTCCAGCATGCTTGGCCTTGTGGACGATGATGCCGCCGCTGGGGGCTGTCACCTCGGTGTGGGCGAGGGTGTGTTGGGCGGCCGTCACTGCCGCCTTGGCATCTCGGACCGCTTCTTTCCGCAGCTCGACCATCTGTTCAAGTTCGGTGACCGTTTCCCAGCCGGTTTCGGCAATCGCCACATCGAGGGCGGCCTTTTTCACTGCCGCCTCCGCCAGAGTGAGATTCTTCTCCGCCACGGCAATCTGCTTGGTGCCCGCCTTGGCCATCCGCTGCTTGGCGAGAGCCGCATCGAGTTCAGACTGGGTGGCTGCTGCGGCGGTGTTGGCCTCTTCCATCCGGCGGGCTGGCACTGCCTCCTGCTCGGCCAGGCTGGTGAATCGTCGGCTGTCGCTGGAGGCCAGGGCATGGTTGGTGCGGGCGACGGCGACAAGAGCGGCCGAGGCCTCGATGTTGCCGGCCACCTCGTCCCGGGTGAAGGCGAGGCCCTGCTCGGCCTTCTCCTGTTCGGCCAGCGCCATGCGATAGGTCTGTTCGGCCAGAGCGATCGACAGGGGCACCTCCTTGCGAACCTTGGCCAGGCCGACCTGCTGCCGCTTCAGTTCCGCCCGGGCGATGCCCAGCTTGGCCTCAGCCATCGCAAGCTGATCCTCGAATGGTGTCGGGTCGATTCGGGCAATCACCTCACCCGCCGCCACCCGGTCGTTTTCTTCAACGGGAAAGGCGACGAGCCGGCCCGTCACCAGCTGCGGGGCGACATGGATCAGCGGCGCCTCGATGAAGGCATCTTCGGTGATGGAGTGCGTGGTGCGGAAGGTGGCATAGCGGTAGATCTCCGGGGCAACCACGCCCACCACCAGGGTCACGACCACCACCGTCACCAGCCCGATCACCAATGGCTGGCGGCGTCGGGACCTGTCGATGGCTGCTTCGGGCGGAGGCGATTGCGTTGCGGTGTCAGTCATCAGTCAACTCGGCGGCTGGCGGAGCGATCGGTTCGGCGGCAGTGGGTTCAGGGAGCAGAGCAGGGCCGTCGTCGGCGGGGCGGGCGATGCCAGCAGTCAGAAACGTCGGCTCATGCGGGGAAAAATAGTGGCAGCCAACGTCGGCCCCCATGGCGTATTCGAGCCGGGCCAGGGCCAGCAGATAGTCGTAGATGGCGTTTTGATATTCCTGCTCGGCCTGGGTGACGGCCGTCTCGGCCTCGAAGACCTCGGCGGCGGTGGCGTCACCCTCCCGGGCCCGGGCCTGCACGATCCGGTAGGTCTCGCGGGTCTGCTCAACCGGTTTCTCTGAGCGGCTGATCGCCCGGGCGGCGGCGACGAACTGCTGGTAGCACTCGTTGACCTGGAAGGCGATGGTGTCGGAGAGGATCTCGGCCTGGATCATCGCCGACCGCACCTGCGAGTCGGCCTTGCGGATGTCGGCCACCCGCTTGCCCCCCTCGTAGACGCCCCATTCGAGATTGATGAAGCCCAGCGGAATGTCGACGTAGCCGCCCGGCTCGTCGGCCCGGAAGTTGAAATAAAAACCGTTGGCAAAGACCTTGGGGGCGAAGCCGAGCTTGGCGACCCGGCGGCCGGAGTCGGCGATCGCCACTGTCCGGCGGGCGACAGCGAACTCGCGGCGACTGCGGACCGCCTCCTGCAGGCAGTCGGTCACCGACAGTTCAAAGCCGGGCACGTCACTGAAGCCAGCGACCGGGGTCGGCTGGTGCTGCGGCACCCCCATCGCCAGGTTGAGGCCACCGGCGGCGATCCGTTCGGCCGCCTCGGCGGAGTCGCGGAGTTTCAGCGCCGCAGTCAGGGCCACCTCGGCCCGCAGCACTTTCTCCTTTTCGAGCAGGCCGCCCTGCTGCAGCTTGGCGATCGTCTGCCGTTCGCTCTCCAGCCGGGCGACCGACTCTTCGGCAATTTGAAACAGCGACCGGGCTCGCAGCAGTTCGTAATAGGCCAGCGTCACCTCGTGGGCGATGGTCTGCCGGGCCCGGACCGACTTCAGCCGGCTGATCTCCTCGGCCAGGCCCGCCTGCCGATGCAGGCCGAGCCGCCGGCCGAAGTCGGTGATCAGCCACTGGATGCGGGCCTCGGTGAGCACATAGGTCGTGTTGTAGTCGAAGCCGATCGGCAGGAAGCCCTGCTGCGGCACATAGGTGCCCTGGGCGCCGGGAGCCCCGGGAATCGGGATGCCGATGCCGCCGACGTTGACGCCGAACTCGCCGACGCTGTAGCCGGCACTGACCAGCGGCAGAAAGGCCGCGGAGGTGATGTCACCAGCGAGGTTGGCCTGGGCGATGTTCTCCAACTCTGCCCGCAGCCGCGGCTGCCGCCGCATGGCGGTCTCGATGCAGGCATCGAGGGTGAGGCCCCCGCTGTCTATCTGCGGCAGGGTGGTGTCAACGGCGGGGACGTCGTGGAGGAGTTCGGTTTCGTGTCCGACAAGCACAACCTCGCCGGTTGGTGATGCGGGCCTCTCTGCCGGGCGTGGTGTCAACGGACGGGCTGGCAACATGGCCTGCGGCAGCACCGCCTCAGCCGTGCTGTCCACCGCTCCCCGGAACCGGTCGCCGGCGCAGCCGCTTCCTCCTGCCACCGCGGCAACAGCGAGCAGCCAGAAGACTGCCGCGACCCGTGGCGGCTGCCGGGGAGGATACGGGATGTTTAGGAGCGGGCGAAGGGGCATACCGCGAGCCAGGCTGAATGAGGAAACCGACCCCTTTTCTTTTCGGCACAATCGGTAGAGCCGCTCAAGCTCTGGCCGGACCGGCAGGCTGTCGCGGTAGCGGCGACGAGCGGAGGCGGGCCGTTCGGGCAGGCGGCGCGGCCTGCGGAATCGCGGCTGTTGGGCTTGTCGGAATGACTGCCGATCGAGTCTGTTGATGGAAGAAATCAGCGACGACCGTTCGAGGCGATCAATGCCACCTACTCTTCAGTCACTGGCTCGACGCCACCAACTGGTAAAGCTGCTGGGGGGGGCTGTGATCGCGATCGGCATGCTGGCGGCAGCCCAGTCGTCGCTGTTTGCCCAAAATGACTGGCAGTACCCCGATCCGTTCTTTGGGGGCATCCAGTTTGAGCGGCAGGCGGGCCAGCGGGGCGACTGGTCGTGGGGGCTGCCCCGGCCGGCAACCGATCGGCAACTGCCGGCTGACGAGCCGGAAGCGGCGGCTGCCGAGGAGATGTTTCGCCAGCGACGGCCCCGCCGGTGGCGGGCCTATCGCCGCTGGCAACGCAGCCTCCGGTCGGCAGGTGCTGCTCGATGACCAGGCGAATCGATCGACCACCGCCACCGACTTCCGCCCCGCTGCCTGCGGCGGTGGCAACCCGTCTGCCTGAGCCTGCCGCCGACTATGTGGGTGAGTTGCTGAGCCAGCATCCCGTTGTCCTGCGGGTGGTTCCCCGTCGGGTGACGAAGCTGGGGGATCATCGGCCCCCGAATGCCGCCGTGCCCTGGCACCGGATCACCATCAATGACGACCTCAACCCCTACGCATTTCTGGTAACACTCCTGCATGAGCTCGCCCACTTGACAACCCACGCTGCGCACGGCGGGCGCCGCCGTCGGCTGCAGCCCCATGGCCGGGAGTGGCAGACGCAATTTGCCAAGGTCATTGAGCCAGTGGTGGCCCGACGGCTGGTGCCGGCGGATGTTGATGTGGCCCTGCGGGCGGCGGTCGAGCGGCCCCGGGCGGCGACCTGCAGCGACCGTCGGCTCTTACTGGCCCTGTCGCGATACGACACCGATGCCGACAGCCTACTGCGGGTGGAGGAACTCCGACCCGGCGATCTCTTTGAGCTTGAAAGCGGCCGCCGGTTCATTCGCGGGGCGAGGCTACGGAGCCGCTACCGCTGCCTCGAAGCCAGTTCGGGTGTCGAGTACCGCGTTCACGGCCTGGCCCGGGTCGCACGGGTGCCCCCTGATTGACCAGCAGAACGAACCGATCGCGAGCGGGGCTGGCTGGGCCGGGAGACCGTCCTGGTGCTGCGTCGCCGGACGCTGTTGCCGTAAAAGTGCAGGGGGCGATTGGGCCGTTGTTCGATCGGCGTGTTCTGGATTTGTTCCCGCTCTTCACCGAAGACGATGATGCGGGGGTCGAAGCCGGTGCTGGCGGCAACCGCAGGGATGCCACCAAGCGATACGGAAAGGACGGTCAACAGGGCGAGGGGACGCATGGCAACTGTCTCAGGAGGGGGATGGCCGGCACACTCCAAACATGGCATCTGATCGCAGATTCGCTTGTGTGCGAGCGACCGCAGACGAGCCCGATCTGTTTGGCCAGCCCGCAGCGTGCGGGCAACCGCTACAACCGGACCGGTAGTCGGCCGAGGCTGTGGCTGACCCGTTGGTGCCGGCTGAGCGTCGCGGCTACTTCGGGAGGCAGCCGATCAGCCCGAAGGCCGTTGAGACCGAGGCACCAGCCCCGATGGCTTGCAAGCGCAGCAGCGACTGGTTCGGAGATGTCAGCCAGGCCATTGAGATGCAGGCCGTATTGCAGGCCGGCAACCGCCCCCGCGGCGTCGGCAGAGAGACTCTGCATGCCGTTGAGACAGATGTCGCCGCGATGGCGGGCCAGGGCGATGGCATCGCCTTCTGAGAGTTCGCTGATTCCGTTGAGGCAGAGGTGGCCGACATGGTCGGCGAGCGCCGCGGCCACCCCGGGTGCCAGTTCACGAAGTCCGTCCAGCCTCAGCGGTCCGGCGGTACGGGCTAAGCCGGCCGCCGCCTCGGCGGAGAGTTTCGTCAGGCCGCCGAGCATGAGGCTTTCACGCCGGCCGGCAAGACCGGCGGCGGCGGCAGGCCCGAGCGATCGCACTGCGGGCAGGCTGAGAATGCCGCTGCTTCTTCCCAGGGCTCGGGCAGCCCCCGGAGTGAGCGTCTGAAGGTTGGGCAGGAAGAGGTCATCGGAGGTTCTGACCAGCAGCCGAGCCTGGGCGGTGGTGAGCTGCTTTTCATAGCAGACGACGACAGACGACCGCCAACTCGGCTTTTCGCCGCAGGCGAGCAGCAGACCGTCAGCAAGCAGATCAACGCAGTCGCCATAGACCGGAGGGAGTTTATCGCCAGCCGACGGCTGCTGGCCGGGCCACTCGGCATCAACGGTGACAATCGCGGGCGGCTGGGCCTGAGTGGCGGGGAGGCTCAAGTCAAAAGTGAAATCGTGGCTACAGCCAACACATGCCGCCAAGGGCAACAGCCAAAAGATCGCATTGCGGCTGCAACGTCGGAAGGAAATCGGCAAGCTCGTGGTACGCATCGTTTTCTCTCCATGAGTTGCCAGTTGGCACCGGGTGCCAACTGGTGCAACGGGTGTCGGGCAAGGTGTGAAGCAAGCCGGCAGAAGCGTCCGCGAGTCGCTGTCGCCGTAGGACGTGCGACCGGCTCGGAAATCAGGCGGAGGGATGGAGGGGGGGAGGGTACTGCCAGCGATCGTCCTCACGATGTTCGGCAATGGTGCGGGCAACACAACGGCAAGTATAGTGAATCGGTAGCGGTGTCTGTGCAGATTGTGCAGAGCATCGCGAAGTCCTTTCTTATGTGAGCATTGTGTTTGGATGGGCCCCGCTGCTTCGTCCTGAGGGTGTTTTGATGCCAACTCGGCCCGCCACCATCGCCCGTCGCCCTCGTAACCCTGCTCGCACGAGGGGGCGGCTGCTTGCAGCCGGCATTGAACTCTTCGCCAAGCATGGCTTTCACGGCGTTGCAGTCGACACGATCGTGGCGAAGGCCGGCTGCAACAAACGGATGCTCTATCACTATTTTGGAGACAAGGAAGGGCTCTACGCCGCCGTGCTTCAAGCGGTCTACACCCGCATGGAGCAGGTCGAGATGAAGCCGCTGCCGGCCGCGGCCACCACCGCCGATGTGGTCCGCGAGATGATGGCCCGGCACTTTGATTTCCTTGCCGGTGACCCCGAGTTCGTCAACCTGCTGATGTGGGAGAACCTCAACCAGGGGCGGATCCTTGCCCGGCATCCCGACCTGCTCACCAAAACGCCGGTGATCGAGCGGCTGCGGGAGGTGCTCGATGCGGCGAAAGGCCGCGGAGAGATCGGTGATGTTGGCGACATCCGGCACCAGCTGATCCTGATGATGGGCATGTGCTTCATCTACTTTGCCAACCGCCACACGCTGCACCAGGCAATCGGGCTCGATCTTGACCAGCCGCGGGTGCAGGCCGAGGGGCTGGCCATGGCCCAGCGGATGTTTCTGGCTTATCTGGGGCTTGATGACGAGGGGAACGGGCCTGCTAAGGGCCGCAAGGCCATTAGCAGAACGCCGCTGGCTGGCCGGTCGCCTCGAGGACCGACAGCCAGAGGTCGCCGTCGGGGCTGACCCGGTTGCGGTGACTGACCGCCAGGGCCATCGGAATGTGGACGTAGCGGCCGTGCCAGCGGCCGACCACCATCTGGGTACGGCCGGCCATCGCGGCATGGACCGCATGCTGTGCCAGCCGCAGGCAGTAGACGCTGTCGTAGGGGTTCGCCTCGACGCTGCGGATCTGATAGCTGGGGTCGATGTATTTCAGGTTGATCTCAACACCCGCCGCATCGAAGTGCCCACCAATCCGGTCCTTCAGAAACAGCCCGATGTCGCTGAGCCGCCGGTTGCCGGAGGCATCGACCGCCCCCTCGTCGGCTGCCAGCAGATCCTGCCCGGCCCCCTCGGCCACCACCACCACCGCATGGCCCGACTGCTTGACACGGGCCAGCAGGTGGTCGAGGAAGTTATTCGGGCCCTCCAGAGCGAAGGGCACTTCGGGAATCAGCACATAGTTGGCGTCGGGCTCAGCCAGTGAGGCATAGCAGGCGATGAAGCCTGAGTGCCGGCCCATCAGCCGCACGAGGCCGACCCCGTTGGGCGAGGCCTTGGCCTCGACGTGGGCTGAGCGGATCGACTTGGTCGCCTCGGCGAAGGCGGTCTGGAAGCCGAAGCTCTGATCGATGTAAGGAATGTCGTTGTCAATCGTTTTCGGAATCCCGACCACCGCAATCTTCTGGTTGCGGGCGGCGATCACCTCGGCAATCTGCATCGCCCCCCGCAGGGTGCCGTCACCTCCGATGACAAACAGGGCGTTGATGTTCATCCGCTCGAGGCAGTCAACGATCTCTTCTGAATCTTGACCACCCCGCGAGGTGCCGAGAATGGTCCCCCCCTCTTCGTTGATGTCACTTACCACTGCTGGGCTGAGGTCGACCACGTCATGACCGTAGCGGGGGATGAACCCCTGATAGCCGTTGCGGAAGCCGTAGATTCGCTTCACGCCGTAATGGAAGGTCAGCTCCATCACGATGCCGCGGATGACGTCGTTGATGCCGGGGCAGAGGCCGCCGCAGGTGACGATGCCAACCCGCATCTTGGCGCCGTCGAAGAAGATTTGCTTGCGGGGGCCGGCCGGTTCAAAGCCGGGCAGGGCGTCGAGGGTCAGGCCGCTGCCCTCGGCCAGCTGCTTGGTGTCGTAAAAATAGACCCGGTCGTCGACGTCGACATAGTGGGCGGAGGTGCTCCGCGACTCGATCATGCCGCGAATCGGTGAATCGATGCGGCAGGGGCCGAGGCTGGTGACAGTGAGGTCGTCGGCGGTGGCCATGGCGGTGGCTCCTGGGACCGAAGGGGTGGAAGGCTGACACTCAGCCGGTGGTTCGCATGCCGGCGGCAATGCCCTGGACACAGAGCCGTAACAAGTCGCCGACAGCGGGGTCGGGCTGGCTGCCATCCGCCACCGGTGCCGCGGCCCGCCGCCGCATGAATTCGATCTGGATCAGGTTGAGCGGATCGATGGAAGGATTCCGGGCCTCGATCGACCGCTGAAACCAGGGGGTGTTGGCCAGTAGTTCACCGCCGCCGACAATGTCGAGAATCGCCTGCCGGGCCTTGTCCCGCTCGGCGGCGATCCGTTGCCAGACGGGCCGCCGGATGGCGTCGTCGGTGCAGAGTTCCGCATACCGCTGGGCAATCACCATGTCGGCCTTGGCGAGGGCGAGCGTCGCGTTGTCGATCGTCGCCTGAAAGAAAGGCCAGCCTCGGTACATGTCGCAGACGGTCCGCCACCGCTGCCGGTCGTCGTACTTGATTTCGATGAGAGCCGTGCCCAGCCCGTACCAGGCGGGAATCATGCAGCGGTTCTGCGTCCAGGCGAACACCCAGGGAATCGCCCGCAGGTCGTCGAGACTGCGTTCGCCCCGGCGGCGGGAGGGCCGCGAGGCGATCGGCAGGTTTTCAATGTCTTCGATCGGCGTGGTCTGCGAGAAGTAGCTGATGAAGCCGGGCTGATCGACCAACTCGCGGTAGATCTCGCGGCTGCGGGCCGACATCCACTCGGCCAATTCGGTCCAGGCCGGCTCGGGATCAACCCGGCGGACGCTCGAGGCCACCAGCGTGGCCCACGAGACCTGCTCGAGGTGGCGACTGGCAATTTCGGCGTCATCGTACCGCTCGGCCAGCACCTCACCCTGTTCGGTCAGCCGCAGCGAGCCGTCAAGGCTTTTGGCAGGAAGCGATAGAATCCCCCGGGCGGCCGGGCCACCACCACGGCCCAGCGAACCGCCGCGGCCGTGGAAGAAGGTCAGCCCGACGCCGCGGGCCTCGGCGGCATCGTGCAGTTTCCGCTGGGCGTCCTGCAGTCCCCAGCAGGCAGCCAGGTAGCCGCCGTCTTTGGTGCTGTCGGAATAGCCGACCATCACGATCTGCCGGTTGCCGCTGCGGGCAAGGTGCTCGGCGTAAGCCGGTTCATCGAGAATCGCCCCCAGGGTCTCTTCGGCATTGGCCAGATCGGCAATCTTCTCAAACAGCGGCACGATGGCGATGTCGTGGCCACCGACCGGTTCGCCGCGGGCCCCCGCCCGGCCGACGGCCCACCGCCACAGCCAGAGCACCGCCAGCACATCGGCCGGGGTTCTCGTCAGGCTGATGATCGAGCCGCCGAGGCAGGCGTGGCCAAAGCAGACAGATGCCCGCTGCAGCGTGGCAAACAGCTGCAGGGTGTCGAGTGTGAGGGCATCGAGTCCGTCCTCAGGGATCTCGGTGGTGGTGCCCATTGTCTCAATGAGCAGCCGGCGTCGGTCGGCATCAGACAGGGCTGCGTAAGCGGTCTTTTCGGGGAGCCGACCGAGGGCGGCGAAGATGTCGCCAAGAATTTCCTCATAGCGGCGGGCATCCTGGCGGATATCGAGCCGGGTCATGTGCAGGCCGAAGGTGCGAACCAGATCGAGCCACTGGCGAGCCGGGGCATCGAGCGACAGCCCGTGGTCACGTTCGAGGCAGTCAACGATGCGGCCGACGTCGGCCTCGAAGTCGGCCGGCTCGGTGTAGGCCAGTGGTGAAAGCGGCTCGGTAAGCGAGTCGGCCCGAGAGGCCTCCAGCCGCAGCCGGATCATCCGCAGCCACTGCCGGTAGGCTTCATTCGGTGGGATGGTCGACTCTGTCTGTTCAAGCGTTGGCCACTGCTGCCGCAGGTCCGCGAGCCGGGCGAGCAGTTCGTGCGCCCCCGGGGCTGACTTGAGTGAAATCGTCAGCATGTCATGCAGCCGGCGGCACCACTGCAGGTGCGTGTCGATTGCCGCCTGACGCAGCCGCACGAGCGTCTGTTCGGTGATCTCGGCGGTGACAAACGGGTTGCCGTCCCGGTCGCCGCCCATCCAGGACCCGAAAGACAGAAAGGGCGGGATCGTAAAGCTCGCGTCGGGGAAGGCTTCGGCCAGCCCGCTGCGGAGGGCGGCATAGACCGCAGTCACCGCTGTCCAGAGTCGGGGCATGATCGATAGGCCCCGCTCGACCTCGTCAAGGACCGTCGGCCGGCTGGGCCGCAGAAAGTCGGACTGCCAGAGGATGGCCAATTCACTGCGGAGTTCGCTCTCGAGAGCCACCTTTTCCCGCGGCAGAATGTCGGCCGTGTCGAGCCGCTTCAGGCAGGCCCGCATCCGTCGCAGCCGGGCCCGGATACTGCGGCGCTTGGCCTCGCTGGGGTGGGCGGTGAAGACCAACTCGATTGCCAGCCGGTCGAGGGCCTGCTGAACTTCGGCTGAACCGAGCCCCAGTTGCTTCAGCTCTTTGAGGCCGGCAGCAAGCGATTCTCCCAGTGGCTCAGGAAAACTGGTTCGCTCGCGGTCGCGGAGCACCCGCACCCGCTGCCGGTCCTCGGCGATGTTGACCAGATCGAAATAGATCGTCATCGCCTGGACGACGTCCCGGGCAGTGGCCGGATCGAGCGATTCAATTCGCTCCGCCAGCGGCTGCTCGGCAGCATGTTCGCCTTCGCGGCGCTCCCGGGCCAGCCGCCGGATCACCGCCAGCCGGTCGAAGGTTTCCTGCCCGGCAAGTTCGACGATCACGCCCTCGAGCACGCCCTCAAGCAGGCGAATGTCTCGGCGGAGCAGGTCGTCATTGACCATCGAGGCTTGGCGGGGAGAGG